>JAFZOE010000169.1 GCA_017552845.1 Clostridia bacterium | reverse complement strand
TCAGGTCGGCCTCTATGACCCCTGCACGATTATCGATTTTGAAGTCCCGAAGAAATACGGCCTTCGCCAAACCATCGCCGACACGCTCGGCATCGGCGGAATCATGAGAGCCCTGCGCACTATCCCCGTGCTCGCTGATTTTGCAAGGGATATGGAGGAGGTCTGCCCCGATGCTCTCTTCCTCAATTACACAAATCCGATGGCAATGCTTTCGGGCTATATGCAGAGATACACGGGCATAAAAACGGTCGGCCTCTGCCACTCGGTTCAGGTCTGCTCCGAATCGCTTCTCAATGAAGTCGGCATGCAGGATAAACTCGAGGGCAGGAAGGAGCTCATCGCCGGTATCAACCACATGGCATGGCTGCTTGAAATCAAGGATAAGGACGGCAACGATCTCTATCCCGAAATCAAGACCCGCCTCGAAAAGCTCAATTACAAACTCGACGATCCCGAATGTTACAACAAGGTCCGCCTTGAATACATAAAGAATTTCGGCTACTATGTCACCGAATCGAGTGAGCACAATGCCGAATACAATATGTTTTATATCAAATCGAAGTATCCCGAGCTCATTGAGAAATACAATATTCCGCTTGACGAGTATCCGCGCCGCTGCGTAAACCAGATTGAGAGATGGAAAAACGAATACGCCGAACTGGTTGAAAACGGAGTAAAAGAGCATGAGCGCTCAAATGAATATGCTTCGAGAATTATGGAAGCAATAACCGAAGCAAAACCCTTCCAGATAGGCGGAAATGTTCTCAACACAGACCATCTTATCACCAATCTGCCCGCCGAGGCCTGCGTTGAGGTCCCCTGCCTTGTCAACGGCTACGGAGTCAATCCCTGCCACGTAGGCGCCCTGCCGGTCCAGTGCGCGGCAATGAATATGACAAATATCAACGTTCAGCTGCTTACTATTGAAGCCGCCGTCACCGGCAAAAGAGAGCATATTTATCAGGCGGCTATGCTCGATCCGCACACAGGGAGCGAACTCGATATCGACACAATCAAAAAGATGGTCGATGACCTTATCGAAGCCCACGGCGACTATCTGCCGAAATACAATTAAAGAGCAAAAGACAAGCCCGCAGTTGATTCTGCGGGCTTATTAATTATATTTGAGAATTATTCCGAAACCTCTGCCATTTCCGTTTCAAGCTCGCTGCGGCGGGCTCTCATTTCGCCGAGCTCGGCAAGGATGGTCTCCTTGCGCTTGCCGGTGTAATTATCGAAGAAATAGATGAAACCGGGCACGAAGTTTCCGATAACTCCGCAAAGAGTGGTTACAAGATAAATGCCTTTTAGCGTTTTATTGCTCTGGACAACTTCGACAGCCTTGCCGGAAGCATCCTGCTTGCCGCTCTTGTAACCAATCATGCTCAATGAAATATTATAGATATTCGTTCTGATGAGGGTGTTGATTTTGCCTGTGATGCTCTGGACCGCCATCAGCATACCGTCGCTTCTGAGCGGTGCGCCGTATTCCTTCTCGGTATACCATTCCATATAGTCGGTCGAGTCGGCGACAAGTATCTTTCTCGCGGCGCTCATTCCCGAATTCGGCATACCCGAAAGGCCGATTAAAATGCCGGTGACATATTTGTATTTTCTTATGCGCTTAAGGTCAAAATTGACCGCGAGCAGACTCGCGAGCGAATAGAACACGCCCGAATAGGTGTAGCTGCCTATAAGCATATTTCTCGCCGAAACTTTATTGCCGACAAACGGGACTGAGAAAAGACCTGCGTATGAAAGAGCGCCGCTGATAGCGTCGATTATCGCCTTCATGCCGTAGTCGCCGAAGGTATTCTGATAGAGGTAAGGAAGCATATTATAGGTGACCTGGCGGACAGTCTCAAACACCGTGGCAATCATTGATACCATGAACGGACGATTATGGAATATAGCTGAGATGACGTTTCTGTTCCAGTCAATCTTTTCGGCCTCGTTGACTTTAATGGTGCCGAGTTTTTCATTGAGGGTGAAATACGGGGCATACATGGTCGTCACGCCGAGGATACAGAAGACGAGCGCTACAAAGAAATAGGCCCATTTCTGATCGTTTGCGCTCTCAAATCTGCCTATGATAATCGGCAGAATCCAGCCGGGAAGCATCGAGCCGAGCTGGGCGGCTAAGGATGAAATAGTGTAAAAATTCTTTCTGTCCTTGGGATTGTCGGTCATTCTGAGAGAAATCGTGCTCATCGACATATCGAAGAATGTATCGACCGTCTCAAAGAGAATTGTCAGCACGAATGACCAGATGAGGTTGCGAATCGGATTACCCGTCGGGACCACAAAGAGAAGCATCGAGGTAATTGCAAATGGAAGCGGAGCTGTGAGCAGGATGCGCTTGGTGTTACTCATCTTCCCTTCTCTGACGGGCCTGTCGAGCAGAGCGCCCGCGAACGGCGGCACGATGAAGCTCAGGATATTCGTCGCATTGCCCATCACGATAAGGTGCTTCGGATCTATTCCCTGGAAATCGCGGTTGAATTTATCGGAATAAGTATAGACACAGTCCTGCCCCATACAGTTTCCGAACATACCGCCCGAGTAGCCGAGCTGCTCCTTGACGGTAAAAGAGGGGTTATGCGTGAAATTGTAAATCATGCCGGATATCTTATCTTTGATACCCATATTTTCAGTCTCCCTCCGTCATAAATGAATATTTATCAAATAATATAATATAACATTTCATAAAAAATGTCAATTAAATTAAGATATCAAGCTCCTCCGATTTCATACCGAAAGCATTTTCTGCAGTAACCGTAACGCCGACGGTATTTTCATCGGCAATTTCATAAAGAATATCCCCGGGATTTGCGAGCCAGTATTTATTGATAATTAAGCGCTTTGAAAGCTCTTTTCCGCCGGAGTCCTTTTCGACGATTCTGTAAGCGAAAATGATTTCGCCGTCAGATGATTCCGCCTGCGGAATTCTGATTGCAGTTTTTCCCGCACCCTTTGTGATTACGGGCTTTGCATCCGTTTTGAAATACGGTGCTTTTGCCCTTGCCTCCTGCATTGCGGGAGTATACTGCCTCGCATTTTTATCCGCCGGGTTTTCAATAAAATATTCGCAGAGCAGGGCGCTGTTCAAAGCGTCATATCCGCGGATTCTCACATTGTTCTCTGCATCCGCCTCGACGAGAAAAAACTGCGCTGTTTCATCAAAGCCTTCGGGGTGAAGCCTTCTCTCGCCGTCGGCCGTAAATTCGGCATAGTGGGCGGCACCCGTGCCGAGGGCGGTTATTTCACCCTGCCAGATACTTCTCGGATCATTGAGCGGATAATGGGAATGCCCCGAAAAATCGACGATCTGCGGATATTCAAAGAGAATATCATTGAAATAATCATTTCCCCAGCCGTCAAAATTGCTGCTGCCGTAAACGGTGCGTTTGACATGCTCGTGATGGAAAACAAAAACCGGTTTTGACGGCGAATCGGCAACCGCTTCATCAAGCGCGTTTTTCAGTAATACGCGCTGTTTTTCGTTATAGTATATCCCTTCATCTTCGCAGGTTGAAACGCCGATATAATGGAAGCCGTTTATCACATAGTGAAAATCGGTTGGAAGACCCGTGCGCTCATTGAAAAAGCCAAGCGCTGCCTTGCCCATAGTGTTGCAGTCGTGCCCCTTGGCGACTATAAACAGCGGCTTTGTGCCCTCCCGGAGCGATGAGCCTATTTCACGAAAAAACATCTCATATTGCCTCTCTTCACCCGCATCTGTGAGGTCGCCGACAAAAGCCGCGGCATCGAGAGCTGTATAGTTATTATCTTTTGCCGAAAGCTCATAGGCAAGCGCGAGTATCTTGGCTATCCGCTCTGTTCCGTAGCTTCTCTCTTCGCTTATATGAGTATCGCTCGCAACGCAGAAGCGCACTGCGGGAATGAAATCTCGATTATCCATATCGCGGCCTCCTTTGAATCTATTCTATTCCCGCCGGGGCGGTTTGTCAATGATTTATACTTGTAAGAGAAGGGAATATATGATATAAATATAAATATGAAAAACAGAACGGGAGGGCGGAATGTGAAAAAGAGAATATTCCCCGGACTGACGGCGGTTATCGGCGGAATCGGAACGGCGATAATCGGAATAATCATGAATCTGATACTGATTCCGCGGATTGAATCGAATACGAACGGAATACGCTGTTTTGACATGAACTTGTTTTACAAGCCCGAAACAGCGCGTGAATTTCTGAACTTAATCGGCGAGGAAGGCAGATTCATCTACTTGCACCGCCAGCTTCTGCTTGATTTCATTTACCCTGTATTTTATACACTGCTGTTTGTTTCTCTGATCTGCCTGCTCTGCAAAAGCGGAGCCGGTCGGCGTGTGCTTCTTACCGGTGCGGTTATTCTCGCGATAAGCGATTATGCAGAAAACATTATGAGTATCATAATGCTTAAAAGCGGTGTTCCGTCAGATTTATTTGCGGTAACTGCTTCAGTTATCACAAGTCTGAAAACCATCGTAATGTATTTACTGATACTCAGTATCATTGTGCTTCTCATAAGATTCATTATAACCAGGAGGAAGGGGAAGGTGAATAATGCCGACGATTAAAGCGATAATCTGCGCGGTTCTGTCATTTTTTCAGATAGGCATTTTCAATCTCGCCGCGATAGGTAAAACTCAGACGATTGGAGTGAACAGATACGTGGAAAATCAGGTGTTTGAAGGCTTCGGCACATCCTCGGCATGGTGGAGCCAGACAATTGACAACGAAGAGAGAGCGAGAGAAATTGCCCGCCTGCTCTATGATAAGGAAACAGGTATGGGTCTGAGAATTTACCGCTACAATATCGGCGGCGGCGAAGCGGACAATCCAGATTGCAGAATATGGGACAGAACCCGCCGCACCGAGAGTTTTTATTATTTCAATGAAAAAACACAAAAGTGGGAATATGATTTTTCGCGCGATGCAAACGCCGTAAGAATGATGCGCCTCGCTGTCGAATACGGCGCCGAAGAGGTCATCCTTTTCTGCAATTCCCCGCATTATTCAATGACTGCGAGCGGACACGCCTCGGGCGGTCTGCAGGAGTCTCAGAATAATCTTCCTCCCGAGAATTATGATGCGTTTATCGACTATGTGCTGACGATTGCGGATCATTTTGTAGCCGAGGGGATACCGGTAACTGCGATATCGCCGATTAACGAGCCTCAATGGAAATGGGGCGGCGACTGGGTCGGGCAGGAGGGCTGCCATTTTGACCCCGACGAATGCTTTGATTTGCTTGAAAAATTTGCACTCGAAATGAAAAAACGCGGTTGCAAATACGGTCTGCGCGCACCCGAGAGCGGTCAGCTTACCGAGGATTATTACGACTATGTCAATAAATTCATGGACAGCGAAATTCTGCGCGACTACTGCGATTATTACTGCGGCCATTCCTACTGGATGGACGGCAATATTGCGGGCAAAACGGCATTCGGCGAGAGATTCAGAAATGAATATCCCGATATGAAATTCGAGATGAGTGAATGGTGCGAGCTCCCGCTTCAGATTGACAGCAAAACCATCGACAGCGGAATATATATGGCAAACGTCATAATTCAGGATTTATCTCTGATGAATCCTGTCTCCTGGTCGAGCTGGACCGCCGTAAACGGCGACGGTCTGATGGAGATAAT
>JAFZOE010000019.1 GCA_017552845.1 Clostridia bacterium | reverse complement strand
GCTGACGGCGCCGTCGCTGCCCTCGCCGCCTGTAAGTATATAGACAGATAACCATTTATGCCCTCTCATTCCGAGAGGGCTTTCGGTCTGTAATTGACAATTCCGCTTTACAAGGTGAATTCAGATGAACAGAATCATTTCGTTTTTTCTTGCAATTATCGCGCTCTTTTCAAGTCTTTTCGGAGGAGGGTTCAATACGAAATCGTTATTCAGTAATGTCTATACTATTCCCGAAAGCCCAGTGCCCTATACCCGTATCAATACCGAGCCTAAAACCGACTGGTCGGCGAAGTATATCTGGGATTCATCCGACGGAAGTGAAGAAAACGTGTGGATGTGCTTCAGAAAGAGCGTTGAATTTTCTTCTGTGCCCGAAAAGCTTAACGCGTTCATTTCAGCCGATTCAAGATACTGGCTCTATATCAACGGTGAAACTGTCGTGTTTGAAGGCTCCGTCAAAAGAGGGCCGACTGCGAATGACAGTTATTATGACACGGTCGATATTGCTCCTTATCTCAAGAGCGGTAGGAATATAATCTGCGCTCTCGTCTGGTATTGGGGCAAAAATACAAGCTTTTCGAATACGGACAGCAGAAAGGCCGGATTCTTGTTTGAGGCGGGGGATATCATATCCGACGCAGGCTGGAAGGTTCATCGTAATACAGCATATCTCAAAGACACAGGCGCATCACAACCGAATTACAGGCTTCCCGAATCGAATATATATTATGACGCAAGAAATGAAATCGGCGAATGGCTTTCTCCTGATTATGATGACAGCTCCTGGAAAAACGCATCGGAATACGGTGTCGGCGGCAGCGCTCCTTGGGGTATGCTTTATCCCCGCGGAATTCCTCTGCTCAAAGATTTCGGCCTGAAAGATTATCTGAATTCTACGGATTATAAAGGCAAAACGATGCTTATCAACAGGATAATCACGCTCGATATCCCTTATAATGCTCAGTGCACTCCTTATCTGAAAATCGAATCAAAAGCAGGGAAAAAGATAAGAATCCTGACTGAAAACACCTGGCTTGGATCGGTCAGCGATACTTATTTTACTAAAGACGGCGAGCAGGAATTCGAGGCTCTCGGCTGGTTCAACGGTCAGCATATCACTTATGAAATCCCTGCGGGTGTTAAAATCCTTGAGCTTAAATACAGGGAAACGGGATATAACACCGAGTTTTCAGGATTGTTTGAATGCAAGGATGAGATGCTGAATGCCCTCTGGCAAAAATCTCTCCGCACTCTTTATGTCACCATGCGCGATAATTATATGGACTGTCCCGACAGAGAAAGAGCGCAGTGGTGGGGCGATGTCACCAATGAAATGAATATGACAATGTATTCGCTTGATGCGAATGCTTATCTGCTTTATCAGAAAGGCGTTGCCTCAATGCTCGGTCATGTTGACGAATCCGGCGTTCTGCAGACAGTAGTTCCTTCTACAGACGGCTTCTTTGAACTGCCGGCACAGCAGCTTGCCGGAATCTGCGGATTCTGGACTTATTACATGTATACCGGAGATATCGATTTCCTGAGTTCGGTCTATGATGCGGCAGTCAGATATGTGAATCTCTGGAGCATCGGTGACGATAATCTTGTCGGGCATCGTGAAGGCTCCTGGGACTGGCTGGATTGGGGCAACTTTGCCGATGTTGCCGGTATTGAGAATGCCTGGTATTATTATGCACTTTCGTGTATTGAGAATATGGCTGATGCTCTCGCCAAAAACTGCGATGATATTTCAGCTAAAAAGAGCAGAATCAAAACAGGCTATGAATCTCTTTGGACAGGTAAAGGTTATAAAAGCGGCAGTGTGATTTCTCCCGATGACAGGGCGAATGCTCTGGCTGTGATTTCAGGAATAGCAGGGGAGGATAAATACGAAGCGATCACTTCCGTTCTTTCAAATACTTTCAATTCCAGCCCGTATATGGAATTCTATGTTCTCGAAGCTCTTTGCCGCATGGATAAATATAATGTTGCAAGGTCCAGAATGCTTAAAAGATATGATTCGATGATCAAAGAGGATTATTCCACTCTTTGGGAAAACTGGGATAAGGCGACAGGCACATCAAATCACGCCTGGACGGGCGGACCGCTTGTGATAATGAGCAAGTATTTCGCTGGAATAAGGCCCTCAAAACCGGGATATGATGAATTCATTATCAAGCCTCAGCTCAGTGAACCGGATACTGTGAAATGCGTTGTTCCGTCCGTTAAAGGATATATAAAAGTCACTGAGACCAAAACCGACAGAACGTTTATACTTGATGCTTCCATTCCGAAGGATACTACAGCTCTTGTTTATATACCGTATTCTGCCGGTCAGACAGTCAGACTTAATAACAGCGTAATATATTATGATAATCAGTTTACGGATGCCGACAGCATAGATTTCATTGAAGCCGAAAACGGTTTTGCAGTCTTTTCTGTCAGAGCACAGTCGGATACAAGTCTGCTTTTTGAATCTGCCGGTTAAAGTGAACGATTACAGAGTTGACAAACCTGTGTTTATGGGGTTAATATTATTTATAATCAATATTCAAGATGGTAATCAAGGAGGAAAAACCATGAGTTATTTCACTCTCAAGAGCGGAGAAAGGCTTTATTATGAAGATAAGGGAAACGGCCCGGATACGCTGATTATGATGCACGGCTGGACCGGCTCTCACGAATCCTATGAGAAACCTGCAGAATTACTGCAGGATAAGGCCAGGTGCATTATTTACGATCACCGCGGCCACGGCGGAAGCAAGGAAGCAAACAGCGGTAATCCGACCATGGAAACGCTCGCTTCAGACCTGAATGAGCTTATTCAGGGGCTTCAGCTCTCCGACGTCTCATTGCTCGGCTGGTCGATGGGCGCAGGTGTTGTATTGAACTATGTCCGCCTTTTCGGTTGCGACGCTCTCAAGAGAATTGTTCTCTGCGATATGACTCCGAAACAGCTCAATGATGATGACTGGAAACTCGGCCTGTATCAGGGCAATTATACTGCCGAAGATATGAAACGCGAAGCGGGGAAGAAGTTCTACGCTCAGTATAAGAATTTCTGCATAGGTGCTATTCCGAGGCTCAAAAAAATTCCCGGATTTCTGCTTAAAAAGCCGCTTAAGAAAACGCTCTCCGGCTGCGATGAATCCGTGCTTAAAAGCCTTGCGGCGTCAATGACTCTCCAGGATAACCGCGACGCTGTGGAGAAGATTACCGTTCCGGTTACCTATTTCTATGCCGATCCCGGTTCTCTGTTCTCCCCGAAACTTGCCGACTGGTATAAGGAGCACATCTCTGCTCCGTTCAACGCAGTTCGTTTCCCTGACAGCACCCATATGTTTGTAAGCGATGATCCCGAGAAATTCACGGAAGAAGTGGCTGAAGTTCTTGGCGAATAAAAGCGATTCCAAAAAGAAATATCCGCTGAAATTATTATTCCGGGGGTAAGAGAAATGAAAATTCTGAAAAAAACAACCGCAGTAATTCTCTCTGCTGTAATGATTGCAATTTCGTCCGTCAGCGCATTTGCCGCAGGCGAAGGCAAGGAGGGATACGGATTCTTTGAGCACGCCGTTGATAATGTTTTCGGCGTTGTTCAGGACGGGATCTTTGCCGCCCTAACCGCAATCAATATCCGCTTTGGCATAAAAAACGCAAAGGACTATAAAGTCAGTGAGAGTGATTATTTCTATCCGGGAACTGACGGAAAGGTCAACGGAACCGGCTGGAAAGCAGGCTTTGCCGATAACAGCATTATTCCCGAGAAATGGCGCCGCGACGCACAGGGCAACCCCGATCCCGACGGATACTGCCTCGACAGATGGCACAGCGGCGGCGGTTATCAAGCCGAAATTGATAAGATATATTCCGGCCAGAATGTAAATGTGCTGGTTCTTTCCAACGATTGCGATATAAACGGCAACGGTATAAATGACATTATCATTATGATAAGCGCGGACGGAGTCGGTATTACAAATATGACCTGCCGCGATATCAGAAAAGGCGTTGAGAAAAAACTCAGCCGTTACGGAATTACTCATGACGATATTCTTTCCTGCACAGTCAGCGCAACACATTGCCACGCAGGCCTTGATATTCAGGGAATGTATTGGAAGAGGATAGTCAGTGTTCTTGTTGCCAACCTTTTCAAACGCTTCATACCCGGTCAGTATTTACTCACTCTCGAAGAGGATATGCATGATACGCTTGTCGATAAAGCTTCGGACGCAGTTGAGCGCGCATTCTCCGGTATGGAAAGCGGCAGCCTTTCATTCTTCAATACCGAAGAAGCCGACGGCGTCAGGGATAAGTTCAACAGCGGCGCTAAAACGCAGAACAGATTCTCGTCTTTCATTTTCGAATCCGACAGCGGCAAAAAGACCATTGTTTCAAATATCGGCGCTCATCCCGTCTCCGCCAACGCTCAGAATACTCATATGACCGATTGCGATTATCCCTATTATATGAAACTCGCCATGAAGGATGCGGGCTATGACTTCCTGTTTATTCAGGGCACTCAGGCCGGCGTATCCACGGCGGATGTCGAAATAGGCGTGGATGCAGAGCAGTGGGCCGCTTCAAAGGCTCTGACTAGGGATGAATGGGTTGAGAGATACGGCGAAGAGGTCACGGCGGAGCTATATGAAGGCTGTGAACCCGGTTTCGGCGATATGTATAAAAAAGGATATTCACTCGCTCATTTTGTAATTGATGCAATCAATGAAAAGAAAGAAGTTTCTCCTGTTTTAAATATCAAGGCTACCGAGATTCTTCTTGACTGCGATTTCGGTCTTATGGAAGTCGGCGCCGCTACCGGAATTCTCGGATTCAATGCAGTGCGCTCATCCACCGCTGAGAGCGGATACGGTATTATGGTTGAGCTCGGCTACATCGAGCTCGGCGACGAGGTTGCTTTTATTACCGTTCCCGGCGAGCTTTCGCCCGCCTGCGTTTACGGCACCAAAGAGGGCTATGAAGGTTCAACCAAATGGACAGGCGCTCAGTCCTGGAGCGGAAAAGACTGGGAATACAGAACTCTTGAAGATATGGTCAGAGAGGCCTCGGGTGATGAAGACAAGCAGCTGCTTGTCATGGGACTTACAAATGATGCCATCGGCTATAATCTGCCCGATACGATTGCCACCAAGGGTATCCTCACTCCTCTTCTGATCTATAATGGTGACGGCGGCAACGAAATCGCTAACTCAATGCTTATGACCGTCTCCGATGAAAGCGCATCCGATATCGTAAAAGGCTTCGGAACCCTTCTTAATGTTGAAGTAAAACAGTAGAATATAGCTTCTGATTATAAATTAACAGCCCGTATCAGACGATACGGGCTGTTGTAATCAGTGTCTGGTTATGTATTATCGTTAGATGTGTTTCTCAAAGAAGCACATAGCTTTCTCGATGGCGTCAATGCCGGCTTTGCTCTCTGAGGCAAGTACGCTGAAAACGTGCGGCAGATCCACACCGTCGTATTTTGGGTAGTTGAGAAGCAGAACTTCAGTTCCTTTGCTTTTAAGCACTTCCGCCTGCTCCAGCGTCTGCTTGAGCCCGAGCGTGTCTCCGCTGCTTGTGATAAGGCAGGTGGGTGGAAAATCGGCGAGTGGAGCAATTTCATCAAAATTCATGTAATTATACCCTGCCTCGTTTTTGATTTTTTTGCCCCACATCTTTTTTGTGTAAAAACCGATAATTCCCTTTTTCTTCGCGCTCGCAACAGGCGATGTAAGCAGAAGCGTCTTAATCCTGATTCCGGGATTGGCGGTTTTGAATACATCTCTGAGTTTTTCGCTGTCGAGAAGAGCGGCGCAGTAACTTGCGAGCATTCCTCCCGCAGAGTCTCCGGTAAGCATTATGCTGTTCCTGTCGCAAGGATATTCATCGAGATGAAGTGAAATAAAATCAAGAGCGCTCATAACATCACGCAGTTGCTCATATACCGTCACCTCGGGCACAAGGCGATAGCTTAAATTGAAAACAACATATCCTCTTTTTGCCAGATTAAGACAGTAGATTTTATTTAATTCCTTCGTGCCATACATCCACCCGCCGCCGTGAATATCAATGATCACAGGTAGCTGGCCGACTGTATTTTCGGGATAGTATACGTCGAAAAGATGAAGCGGATGATTGTCGTTGAGAT
>JAFZOE010000168.1 GCA_017552845.1 Clostridia bacterium | reverse complement strand
CTATTCTCAGGTAACCGTTGATATTTCAGAGGTTGAAAGAGTAAGCACGGCAAACACAAAGCTCGGCTTCCTTCAGGAACTCAAAGAAAGGCTTTCTGATAATCTCTACGATATCGGTCAGGGTTTCAGAAACTTCGCGATCTGGTTCATCTCCTCAATTCCCTATATTCTTATATTCGGCGCAATTGCCGCGGTCGCGATTATCGTTATTAAGAAGATTATCAGAAAAAAGAAAGCAAAAAAAGCGGCAAAAGCAAAAGAAACGGAAGATAATAAATAAACGATTATCATATCAAACAGTCCTCTCCCACCGGAGAGGACTTTGATTTTAAAAATGTCTGTTATATTAGCGTTACAGATTGAAATGAATCTGCAAACACCCGAGCACCACAATGATAATTCTGATGACATGGGATGAATTATGTGGTATATTATTGGTGTTATAGGGAAAGGACGGAGGAATCTCAGTGAATAATAAATATCCGAATCTTTTATCTCCTGCAAAAATCGGCAAGGTTGAGCTTCGAAACAAAACAGTAATGGCGGCTATGGGAATGAGCCAATCGGACGACGGTTTCGTGAGTCAGGCGGTTCTCAACCATTATGCCGAGCGTTCAAAGGGCGGAGTCGGCGCTGTAATAGTTGAGGTCACATGCGTTGATACTCCTCTCGGGCTTAACACCAAAGGTATGCTTGTCATTGACGATGATAAATATATTCCCGGAATGACAAGACTCGCTGAGGTTATTCATGAGGGCGGAGCAAAAGCGTTTCTGCAGATTTCCCATACGGGCAGAGGTGCAAGGCGGTCGATAATCGGCGCTCAGCCGGTCGGCCCGAGCGCGGTCGCCATGCCTTATTCATTTATGATGGGGCTGGCGAATGAAACGCCGCGCGAGCTGACAATCGAAGAGATAAAGGCAATCGAGGATAAATACGCCGAGGCCGCTCTCAGAGCTAAAAAGGCAGGCTTCGACGGAGTTGAAATTCACTCGGTCGGCTACTATCTCGGCCAGCAGTTTCTCTCAAAGCAGGCGAATATACGCACTGACGAATACGGCGGCAGCCGTGCAAACAGAATTCGTTTTCATCTGAATATAATCAAAAAAATCCGCAAACTCTGCGGAGAAGATTTCGCGATTATAGTTAAGCTTTCGGTAGTTGAGCAGGGACCCGACGGCGGAATCTCCATGCTTGACGGCATGTATTACTCAAAGAAGCTGCAGGATGCGGGTGTGGATGCGATTGAAGTGCTTGCGGGCAAATGGTCCACAGAACCGGGTAAGAAAGAGAAACCCGAATCGGCATATCCGGACTGCATGGCTGTAATTCTCTGCCTGCTTATGAAAATCGGCATCTTCCTTCAGACGGGAAAGAAAAAGAGAATTCCTCTCATCGGCGGCGGCAGGGCTCAAAATCCCGAAAAGGCAGAGAAGGCACTCGCTTCGGGCAAATGCGATATGATATTCATAGGCCACGGTCTGCTGGTCCAACCCGATCTCGTAAATCTTGTGAACGAGGACAGAGAGGATGAAATACGCCCCTGTATCGGCTGCGGTCACTGCATCAACGAGCAGCTTCAGCATGGTAAGAGGGCAATCTGCTCGGGAAATGCGGTGCTCGGCAGAGGCGATAATGAATACGGCTTCAAACCTGCAGAAACAAAGAAAAAGATTGCGGTTATCGGCGCGGGCGTCGCAGGAATTGAGGCGGCAAGAATTGCGGCATACCGTGGACATGAGGTCGATTTATCTGAGGAATCGAACGACATAGGCGGCCAGATGAATCTTGCCGACAAGCCGCCATTCAAGGATCATTTTTCACTACTCAAGCCCTATCTCAAAAGACAGATTGAACTTTCCGGAGTGAAACTTCATACGGGCAAAAGAATCACTAAGCAGGATATTCTCGATATAAAGCCTGATGCTGTGATTTGCGCGACAGGACTCAAGCCCGCCTCGCCGCCCATCCCTGGAGCAGGGCTAACCGTCAACGCCAAAGAAATCCTCGCTGGCAGAAAAGCGGGAAAAAGCGCTGTTATAATCGGCGGCGGCTCGGTTGGTTGTGAGACAGCCGAATTCCTTGCAGAAAAAGGCATAAAAGTTACCGTAATAGAAATGCTTGATACTCTCGCGGGAAATACGGGCAAAACAGCGCAATCAATTCTGCTGGGTCATCTGAAAGGGCTTAAAGTCGCAATGCTTACCGAATGCAGAGTCAAAGAAATATCCGCCGGCGGTGTTTCATATACGGATAAGGACGGAAATGAGCATATCTTAAAAGCCGATACGGCTATCCTTGCAATCGGCGACAAACCCGACACTTCGCTCTATGATTCCCTCAAAGATGACTTTTCGGAAATCTACAATATCGGAGACTCGGCAGGCGGCGGCATTATCCCCTGCGCGGTTTATGACGGCTACACAGTCGGATGTAAAGTATGAATAATCAGTCCCGCTGAAAAGCGGGGCTGTTTTATTGAGTAGAAAACAAATATTATACTTTGTTAAGTGTATTATATGTAAACTTGATTTTTATAATGAATAATGATATAATACAGAATTGAAATTGCGGATGATTCCGCAGTCATACCAATTATTCAAGCGAGGTTGTTGTATGTTTAATCTTATTCCTCTTGCCGCAACACTCGGCGACAAGCTCGACACGACATTTTTCGGGCTTGATACGGCAATATTCACATTTTTCGGCAATATGCAGAACGGTTTTCTGAATATTGTTGCAAAGCTTTTCACTTCTCTCGGCGATGAGAATTTCATTATCCCGGTTGCAGTGCTGGCGGTTGTTCTCTGCTGCTTCAAAAAGACGAGAAAATACGGCATAGCTGTCATCTCCGCTGTTGCAATCGGAACAATTATTACCAATCTCTGTCTCAAACCGATGGTGCTCAGGGTAAGGCCCTATAACACCCTTCAGCTCAGTGATTTCTGGGCGCAGTTCAAAAGCTGGTATACTTCAGTCGGCTCACTCTCAGAAAGCGACTATTCTTTCCCCTCAGGTCATACCACCTCTGCTTTTGAGGTCGCCGTTGCGCTCTGCCTCTGTCTGGCAAGCGATAAAAAAGGCAAGGTTGCCTGGATTCCTCCCTTGCTCGCGCTCGGCACAGCCTGCTCCAGAATATATCTTATGGTCCACTATCCCACCGATGTTATAGCGGGTGTGCTTGCAGGAACTTTTGCCGGCGTATGCGGATTCTTTATTTCAAAGCTTGCCCTGCACATTTTCTCCAAATCGGAAAAGCTTGACAAAATATGCTTTGAGGATTTATTCCACCTCAAGATTTACAAGGCGTTTTATATTATTCTCGCAATCGTGATAATCGCAGATTTCGGTTTTTCCTTCGGCAAACTGATGACCGAGAGCGACGAGGTCAAATGCGCGTATAATGTGGAATACGACTGCAACAACAAGGCGAGAATCGGCGAGGATAAATATCCTGCAATCGATGGTAAAAACTACTGCAAGATACACTGGAAACAGCTGACTGCCGAGGCAGAAGGCGAAGAACAGGCCGAGGAAGAAACCGACGCTCCCGCAGAGGATGTCACAAACGAAACCGCGACTCTGCCCGAACAGACAGAAGCGGAGCAGACAAACGCCGCGGCGTAAATAATAAACAAATACAGCGAAAGGAGGATCAGTATGTCCAAGTTCAGAAGAATCACCGTGATAATCGTTACGGCGCTTATTGCGCTAGCCATGCTTTCCTCCGCCGCTTTTATAGCTGCAGAATCAGACCACGACTGTCCCGGCGAGGGCTGCGAAATCTGCTGCGCTATTTCGCTGTGTGTCAATATTTTCAAATCAGTCACCGCAACGTTCACCGCAGCGGCAGTATTTGCATTTGCTCTTTACGGGATTATTTCGGCTATCGGTTCACTCAAACTGTTAACCGCCGCCGAAACTCCCGTTTCTCTTAAAACAAAACTTCTGAATTAAAAGAATCATAACAAGGAACCGCCCTCTCACGAGGGCTTATGGGCGTATGCCGGTTCCTTGTATTTTTGCGCCATTTTATTGAAATTCGGAGGTTAAATAATGAAAAAAATCATAAGTATTATTATAATTCTTACACTTGCTGCAGGGTGTTTCGCTTCCTGCGGAAAGCCGCAAAACAACCATGATAATTCCAAGTTAAAAATCGTAACGACCATATTTCCCGAATATGACTGGGTTATGCAGATCCTCGGCGAAAAGTCCGAAAACGCAGAAGTCACGCTTCTGCTTGACAACGGAGTCGATCTTCACAGCTATCAGCCGACCGTTGACGATATAGTAAAGATTTCGGATTGCGATTTATTCATCTATGTCGGCGGGGAGAGCGACGAATGGGTTGAAGATACTCTCGCGCAGGCTAAAAACGAGAATATGCTGACCGTCAATCTGCTTGACGCTCTCGGCTCCACAATCAAGGAGGAGGAAATCAAAGAAGGCATGCAGGGCGAGGAGGAAGACGGCGAAGAGGCCGAGGAAGAGCCGGAATATGATGAGCACGTCTGGCTGTCTCTTAAGAATGCGGTTATTCTCTGCAATGAAATCTGCGAAAAAATCTGTGAAATTAATCCGGAAAACGGTCAGGTTTATAAGGCTAACACAACCGACTATGTATCCAAGCTTGAAAAGCTGGATGCAGAATATAAGAGCGTTGTTGACAATTCGAAGAATAAAACTCTTGTATTTGCCGACCGCTTCCCCTTCCGCTATCTTGTCGACGACTACGGAATAGACTACTATGCGGCGTTTGTCGGCTGCTCGGCGGAAAGCGAGGCGAGCTTTGAGACGATAGTTTTTCTTGCAAAGAAGCTGGATGAGCTCGGGCTCAGTTCTGTTATGCAGATAGAAAGCTCTGACGGAAGCATTGCGAGAGCGGTAAAAGAAGCGGGCGCATCAAAAGATCAGACCGAACTCACTCTTGATTCGATGCAGTCGAGGCAGTCAAAGGATATTGAAAACGGCGTTACATATTATTCAATTATGGAGAGCAATCTTCAGGTGCTCAAAGAAGCGCTTAAATAAGCAAAAAAGAAGGTGCAGTTATGGCTCTGCTTACCAGCCGCAATCTCTCACTCGGTTATGAGGGGAAAGAGGTCGCAGGCAATATAAATTTTGAAACAGAATCGGGTGACTATCTCTGCATAGTCGGTGAAAACGGCTCGGGCAAAAGCACACTGATGAAAACAATTCTCGGCCTTCAGAAACCGCTGGGCGGTGAGATAATCACAGGCGAGGGAATAAAGCAGAAGGATATAGGTTATCTGCCTCAGCAGACCGATGTTCAGAGGGATTTCCCGGCTTCGGTTTGGGAAATAGTGCTTTCGGGCTGTCAGGGCGAAAGAGGTCTGAAACCGTTTTATTCCAAGGAAAACAAAGAACTCGCGCGCTCGAATATGGAAAGAATGGATATTGTATCCCTCGAAAAGCGCTGCTACCGCGAACTTTCGGGCGGTCAGCAGCAGAGAGTCCTTCTGGCAAGAGCGCTCTGCGCCGCAAAGAAAATGATTCTGCTTGATGAGCCTGTTGCAGGCCTGGACCCGAAAGTGACAGCCGAAATGTATTCATTGATTGAGGCACTCAATAAGTCCGACGGCATCACTGTAATAATGATTTCTCACGATTTAGAAGCGGCTCTGAGGTATGCGAATAAGATCCTGCATATCGGTAATGAGATCTTTTTCGGTTCAAAGGATGAATATATTAAATCATCAACCGCCTTTACTACGCTGAAGGGAGGCGACGCCGAATGACACAGCTTGCCGATAAGCTTGCTTATCTTCAGTATCCCTTCGTTCAGAATGCACTGATAGTCGGTGTTCTGATAGCTCTTTGCTCGTCGCTTTTAGGCGTGACGCTGGTTCTGAAACGCTTCTCATTTATCGGAGACGGCCTTTCGCATGTGGCTTTCGGAGCAATGGCAATAGCCGCTGTTCTGCAACTCACAGATGATATGCCGCTTGTGCTTGTGATAACGGTATTCAGTGCGGTGCTGCTGCTCAGGACGGGTCAGAACGCGAAAATCAAAGGCGACGCCGCGGTCGCAATGATTTCGGTCGGAGCGCTTGCAATCGGCTATCTGCTGATGAATATCTTTGCAAAATCAAGCAATCTTTCCGGAGATGTCTGCACAACACTGTTCGGCTCAACATCTATTCTCACCCTCAAAAAGTCAGAGGTCGTAATATGCATCATACTCTCTGCGCTTGTAATTGCCGCATTTATCTTCTTCTATAATAAGATTTTTGCAGTAACATTTGATGAAAATTTTGCCACCGCAACCGGAGTGAAGGCAAAAGCTTATAATCTGCTGATTGCAGTGATAGTAGCGGTTATAATCGTGCTGGCAATGAACCTTGTAGGTTCGCTCCTTATTTCCGCTCTTGTGATATTCCCCGCCCTGAGCGCAATGAGGGTATTCAAAAGTTTCAGGTCGGTAACAATCTGCTCGGCTGTGCTTTCGGTCGTCTGCGCTCTCTCGGGCATAATCATATCTGTAATAGCAGGCACACCCGTCGGCTCAACGATAGTGGCAGTTGATATAGCTGCGTTCGCCGCGTTCGCCCTTGCCGGCGCTATTTCGGGAGGTAAAAAGTAATGAAAAAGACAATTTGTATCATATTCGCACTGTTATTCGTCTTCTCGCTCGCATCCTGCGGAAACGCCGGGAATACGAGAAGCGGAACAGTGCAGAACGGCAAATCGGTCGATGATATTCTCTCATCCGCTTCATCGCAGGATTCGACTGCGGCAAAAGCGAATGTGCCGGTTGAAAAGCTGAGAATCTTCTCGAAAAACATACCCGACGGCAAAGATTTCGCCGTTGATCTGACGACGCTCAACCAGACAATGGTTTATACACGCGTTTCGGATATGGTAACGAACCCGAAGGATTATGAAGGCAAGTCGGTCAAGATGAAAGGAACTTATGCAGTATATGAAGGAGAAGCGAGAAACTATTACGCCTGCCTGATTTCGGATGCCACAGCCTGCTGCTCGCAGGGAATAGAATTCCTTCCGAAGAAGAAGCTGAGCTACCCTGCCGATTACCCGCCTGAAGGAACAAATATCGTAGTAACAGGCATTTTCGACACATACTATGAGGGCGAGGATATGTTTTTCCAGCTCAAGGATGCATCTGTTTATTACGGAGGATAAATAAAAACGGGACTGCGATTGCGGTCCCGTTTATTATTGATTAATTTGATTATTCTGCAGATTTGTCTTCGGATTCTGTTTCCGGCTGTTCGGGAGATTCGGGTAAGTCGCCGCCGGTTTCATCCGCTCCGGCATTGAGCTTTTCGGCGCGTTTTTCAAGGCGCGGCTCAATTGTTTCTTTATAGATAATCACAAACATTGCGGCAAAGGGTATAGCGAGGATGATGCCGATTATACCCGCGATTTTTCCGCCGAGAACGATTAGAACAAGAGTCCAGACAGCCGGGATTCCGAGAGAATCGCTGAAGAGTTTCGGCTTGATAACCATGCCGTCAATCGACTGCAGGACGCAGGCGAAAATGAAAAACCAGAGAGCCTGCATCGGGTTTTCGAGAATCAGGAAGAATATGCCGATAGCGGCACCGATCATCGGGCCGAAAGTCGGGATGATATTTGTGACAGCGACGACCACGGCAATCAGCGGGGCATAGGGCATCTGCATAATCAGCATAAAAATCAGCGTTGCTACGCCTACAATGCAGGCATCGAGCAGCGTGCAGCCGACATAGCGGATGAATATCTTATGGCATCTGCCGAAAAGGTCGTTGCCCTTTTCAATCGTCTCTTCAGTGTGAATTGCACAGCGGATTCTCTCGAGGAAGTTGAGCAGAGTCTGTTTTGCTCCGAGGAAGCAGAATCCGAATAATACGCCGATTCCGAAATTAGAAAGACCGCTGCCGATTTCGCCGAGTTTGCCGAGTATGGTCTTGGAATTATTCTTGACCGTCTCCATTATCTTGGCCGCGGAATTATCGAGATACGCTTCAACAGTTGTGATATCGATATTTATATTATGGGCGCTCGCGAAAGAGGCGCCTTTTCTTATAAGCACATGGAGCTTCTGAGTATAGATATCCCAGTTTGAAACAAGCTTTGAAATGCTCTTTGTCAGCGAAGGAATCAGCGCAACGAGAAGCAGGGCGATAATCAGCAGTATGCAGATAATCG
>JAFZOE010000167.1 GCA_017552845.1 Clostridia bacterium | reverse complement strand
GTGCTCGAATGCGCGGGCTTAAAAGCGGACTGTGTTCTCAACAGCCTTGTCGGCATAGCCGGCCTCGCGCCGACTCTCGCGGCGATTGAAGCGGGCAACAATATCGCCCTCGCCAATAAAGAGACGATGGTCGCGGGCGGCGTGCTTGTAAACAGACTGGCGAAAGAGAAAAATATTTCAATCCTGCCCGTTGACAGCGAACATTCCGCGATTTTCCAGTCCCTTCAGGGATGCGCGGATAAAAAGCAGGTGAAGAAACTCATCCTCACCGCTTCGGGCGGACCCTTCTTCGGAAAAAAGGCTCATGAGCTCGAAAATGTGACTGCCGAGCAGGCCCTGAAGCATCCGAACTGGTCGATGGGCGCAAAAATAACCATCGATTCGGCTACAATGATGAATAAGGGACTTGAGATAATCGAGGCAGTCCGTCTTTTTGATATGCCCGAGGATAAAATCGAGGTGCTTGTTCACAGACAGAGCATCGTTCATTCCATGGTTGAATACACCGATAATTCGGTTATTGCCCAGCTCGGGGTTCCGGATATGAGAATTCCGATTCAGTATGCGCTGACATATCCGGACAGATTCGTCAGCCCCGTAAAGGAGCTCGACCTCGCCGAAGCGGCGACCCTCACCTTCTCAAAACCCGATAACGAGACCTTCAGGTGTATGGATTACTGCCGCGAGGCTTTGAGAAAGGGCGGCTTATACACTGCCGCGGTGAACGCCGCAAACGAAAAGGCAAACGAGCTTTTCAGACAGGGCAGAATAAAATTCGGCGACATAGCGAGGTGCGTTGAGAAAGCGCTCTCGTTCCCCGCAGATATCGAAAACTGTAATCTTAATGATATTCTTGAACTTGACAGAGAAATAAGAATGAGAACGGAGGCGGATATATGACCGGAACAATACCTCTTATCACGGCAGGCGCGATATGGAGCAAGGCATGGCCGATACTCATAGCGATTCTTTTCTTCGGCCTGCTGATTTTCTTCCATGAGCTCGGCCATTTTACCGTCGCCAAGCTTTTCAAAATCAAAATCAACGAATTCTCGATGGGTATGGGCCCCGTCCTTCTCAAAAAGAAGAAGGGCGAAACTCAGTATTCCCTGCGCCTTTTCCCGATAGGCGGATTCGTCTCAATGGAGGGCGAAAACACCGAGAGCGACGATGAGCGCGCCTTCTGCAATCAGAAGGCGTGGAAAAGATTCTTTGTCATCATAGCGGGCGGCGCCGTCAACGTGATTATGGGCGTCATTATAGTTATGATAATGCTCGCGACCACAAACAATCTTATCTCCACCACCGAAATTCATTCCTTCTCAAAGGATGCGACCAGCCCCTCCTACGGGCTTAAAGAAGGCGACCAGTTTTATAAAATCAACGGCCACAGAGTTTTCTCGGGCGAGGATGTCACCTTCCTCATGCAGAGGGACGACGACGGCGTATTCGATATCGTCGTAAAGCGCGACGGCAGGAAGGTCGAGTGCAAAAACGTCGCTTTCCAGACCGAATACAGAGAAGTCAAGGGCAGACAGTTTTTCACGATTATCTATGATTTCGTGATAGTCGGCGTTGAGCCGAGCGTCAAAAGCGTTCTGAAAAATACGGTCACGGAATCGCTGACCTATTCGCGCCTTGTTTATCTCTCACTCTTTGACCTCGCGACGGGCCACTATAAGATGAGCGATCTCTCGGGCCCGATAGGCACCGTCTCATATATTGCAGACGCCGCTCAGACTGCGACCAAGAGCGCGAACTGGGATTATGTTCTCATGCTCATGGCGCTGATTGCGATAAACATTGGCCTCTTCAACCTCCTTCCCCTGCCTGCGCTTGACGGCGGACATCTCTTCTTCATAGTTGTCGAGATGATATTCAGAAAGCCGATTCCGCGCAAGTTTGAGGGACTCGTCCACGCGATAGGAATGATACTCCTGCTCGCGCTGATGGCAGTGATTTCATTCAGCGATATCTGGAAGCTGATAAAAGGAACCTGGTAATATGGAACGCAGAAAATCCCGTATAATAAAGGCAGGAAATGTGTATATCGGCGGCGATGCGCCCGTTTCGGTGCAGTCGATGCTCAACAAACCGGCCCACGATATCGAAGGCAGCGTCGCCCAGGCGCTCGCTCTCGAGCAGGCTGGCTGTGAAATCATACGCGCCGCGATTCCCGATGAGGAAGCGGTTGCGCTGATTCCCGCACTCAAAAAGAAACTGAGCATACCCGTTGTGGCGGATATCCATTTCGATTACCGCCTCGCGCTTGCAAGCATTGACGCGGGCGTGGATAAAATCAGGATAAACCCCGGCAATATCGGCTCCGGGGACCGCGTGAAGGCGGTTGCGGATGCCTGCCGAAAAAACAATATACCCATCCGCGTCGGCGTGAATTCCGGCTCGGTTGAAAAGAATATTCTCGCGAAATACGGCTCTCCCTGCGCCGAGGCGCTGGTTGAGTCCGCGATGTATCATGTCTCGCTTCTTGAAAAATTTGATTTTTACGATACCGTGATTTCGATTAAATCCTCCGATGTGAAAACGATGATTGAGGCATACCGCCTCGCGGCGCAGAAATGCGATTATCCCCTTCATCTCGGAGTTACCGAAGCGGGCACATACAATTCATCCCTCATCAAATCCTCAATAGGCATCGGCTCGCTTCTCGCCGACGGCATAGGGGACACAATCAGAGTCTCGATAACCGACGATCCGGTCAGGGAAATAACGGCGGCGCAGGATATTCTCCACGCGCTCTCGCTCGGAAAACCGCGCCCCGAAATCGTCTCCTGCCCGACATGCGGCAGGACTAAAATCGACCTGATCTCCCTCGCGAAAGAGGTTGAGGAAAGGCTGCGCGCCTGCAACAAGCCGCTCAAGGTGGCGGTTATGGGCTGCGCCGTGAACGGACCGGGCGAAGCAAAAGAGGCGGATATAGGAATCGCGGGCGGCGACGGCTGCGCGTTGATATTCCGCAAAGGCGAAATAATATGCAAGGTCGGCGAAGAGGAAGCAGTTGACAGATTGATTGAAGAAATAGGAAAAATTGACAATGAAAAACAATGAACTTATTCATTTTATAGGCGAACATATCTCCGGTGAGGTGCGCGAAGCCCTCGCGGGCGGCACCGTTCGTAAAATTCTCTACGACGAGGCCGGCGATTCGCTCAATATAGAAGCAAATTTCAAAAAATACATCCAGTCCGGTTATATAGAGGACGCCTGCAGTCAGGTGAAAACCGGTCTCGGCATCAGGAAGGCGGTCATCGAGCCGTTTTATCCCTCGGATATCTTTGACGAGGAGTGTATGGAGGGCGCATTCAGGGCGCTCAAGGCCGAAAACGCCGCGGCAAACGGCTATTTTGACACCGCGACGGTCAGCATCAATGATGACAGCAAAACAATCTGCATCACCGTTGACAGCGGAGTCGGCGTGCTGAAGGATACGGGCGCAGACAAATTCCTCTCAAAATATATTGAAATGCACTACGGCCTCAGATATGAGGTCGCCCTCACCGCAAACCGGGAAATCGACATAAATTCCCCCGAATATATCGAAATGCAGGCGAGAAATATCAAGGTCGAGATTCCCAAAGAGGAGGCCAAGCCCAAGAAGGCGCAGAAGGAATGGGCCGATCTGCCCGTTTCGCTCACCCACGCCAAAGTCATCTACGGCAGGGGAACAAAAACCAAGCCGAAACCCATAAAAGAAATCTCCATTGAGGACGGAAACGTGACCGTCTGGGGCACCGTCTTCAAGCTTGATATAAGAACCACCAAGGACGGCAAGCGCAAAATCATCTCCTTCAATATCACGGATAAAACCAGCTCCTTCGCGGTCAAAATCTTTGACGAGGCAGTGAACTGCACGCGTCTCGAGAAAACCATCGCAGACGGCGGCGCGGTCATCGTCAGGGGCCATATTGAATATGACGCCTATATGAAAAAGGAAGTCATCAAGGCGAATTCCGTAACCGCGGTCGAGGAGATTCAGATTGAGGATACGGCTCCCGAAAAGAGAGTTGAGCTTCACCTTCATACGAATATGTCCCAGCTCGACGGTATGACGAGCGCGGAAAAGCTTGTCAAGAGGGCCGCGAAATGGGGTCATAAAGCAATCGCCATCACCGATCACGGCGTTGTTCAGGCGTTCCCCGAGGCGGCGGCCGCGGCGAAGAAATCGGGCATAAAGATTCTCTACGGCATGGAGGGCTATTATGTCGACGATTCCGAAACTCCCGTAGTCGGAAATCAGACTATGCCCCTCGACGGCAGATTTATCATATTCGACCTTGAGACGACCGGCCTTCGCACGGGTTACAACCGCATCACCGAAATCGGCGCGGTAAAATATGAGGGCGGCCACGAGGTTGCCTCATTCCAGACCTTCGTCAACCCCGGCGTGCATATTCCCGAAAAAATCGAAAAGCTCACGCATATAACCGATGCCATGGTTGCCGGCGCCCCCGCCGAGGCCGAGGCAATCCGCAAATTCTTTGATTTCGCGGACGGCGGAATTCTCGTCGCGCACAACGCGACCTTTGATACGGATACGCTCCGCGCGGCCTGCGAGAGAAATTCGATTGATTATAATTTCACGCATATTGATACGGTCATGCTCAGCCAGGCGCTTGTGACCGAGGCAAAGAAATTCTCGCTCGACGCTATCCAGAAAGCCCTCAAGCTCCCCGATTTCAATCATCACAGAGCGGATGAGGATGCGAGAATTCTCGCGGTTATCTTCGAAAAGCTTGTCGCGAGGATGAAGGATAAGGGCATCGAGTCGGTTGAGCAGATAAATTCCGTCATCAAGGCCGATCCCCTCAGATGCAAGAGCTGGCACATAATCCTGCTCGCGAAGAACAAGACCGGCCTCAAGAATCTCTATCAGCTCATCACCAAATCAAATCTCGAATATTTCTACCGCCATCCGAGAATTCCCCTGAGCGAGCTTATGAAACACAGAGAGGGCCTGATTATCGGCTCGGCCTGTCAGGCAGGTCAGCTCTATGACGCCGTTCTCTACGGAAAGCCGCACGACAGGCTCGTGAAATACGCCTCGCTCTATGACTATATTGAAATTCAGCCCAAGGGCAACAACCTTTTCCTCGCCCACGGCGAAAAGCCCGTGCTCGACAGCGAGGATGAACTCTATGAGGTCGACAGGAATCTCATCGCCCTCGCCGACGAGCTCGGAAAGCCCGTTGTAGCGACAGGCGACGTGCATTTCATGGATAAGGACGACTCGATTTACAGAGAAATCCTTATGACCGTGCAGGGCTTCGGCGACGCCGAGCATCAGGCGCCGCTCTATTTCAGGACCACTCAGGATATGCTCGACGAATTCTCCTGGCTCGGCGACAGAGCGAAGGAGATTGTCATTGACAACCCGAATAAAATCGCGGATATGTGCGAGGAGATACAGCCCATCCCCTCCGGCACCTATCCTCCCCATATCGACGGAGCGGATGAGACGCTCAAGGAAATCTGCTACGGCAGGATGAAGGAATACTACGGCGATCCGCTGCCCGAATATGTTGCGGCGCGCCTCGATAAGGAGCTCGCCTCGATTATCAAAAACGGTTTCGCCGTGCTCTATATGATCGCGCAGAAGCTCGTCAAGGATTCGATGGACCACGGCTACTATGTCGGCTCGCGTGGATCGGTCGGCTCTTCCTTCGTCGCTTTCGCGGCGGGAATTTCGGAGGTCAACCCCCTCGCTCCTCATTATCTCTGCCCCAAGTGCAAACACAGCGAATTCTTCCTCAACGGCGAATACGGCAGCGGTTTTGATATGGCGCCGAAAACCTGCCCGCACTGCGGCGCGGATATGATAAGGGACGGCCACGATATCCCGTTCGAAACCTTCCTCGGTTTCCACGGCGAGAAGGCCCCCGATATCGACCTCAATTTCTCGAGCGAATATCAGTTCTACGCCCACAGATACACCGAGGAGCTCTTCGGCAAGACGAAGGTTTTCAAGGCCGGAACAATCGGCACCATCGCCGAAAAAACCGCCTTCGGCTTCGTCAAAAAATGGATGGAGCTCACCGATAAACCCGATCTGCCCGAGGCGGAAATCGACCGCCTGACTCTCGGATGCGTGGGAGTAAAGCGCACCACGGGCCAGCACCCGGGCGGCATGGTCGTTATCCCGAATGATATGGATGCCGAGGATTTCACTCCGATTCAGCATCCGGCGGATGATGCGGATTCCATCCACCGCACAACCCACTTTGACTTCCATTCGCTCCACGATACCATCCTCAAGCTCGACAACCTCGGCCACGAAGTTCCGACTCTCTACAAGCATCTTGAGGACCAGACAGGCACTTCGGTTATGGATGCGGATGTCTGCGACCCGAAGCTCTATGAGATGCTGACCTCGCCCGCTCCGCTCGGAGTGAAGAGCGAGGAAATAGACTGCCCGACCGGCACTCTCGGCCTGCCCGAGCTCGGAACACCGTTCGTTCTC
>JAFZOE010000166.1 GCA_017552845.1 Clostridia bacterium | reverse complement strand
CTCGAATTTGAGGCGGGAATAAGCTCCCTCGCCCTCAATCATGAAGCTGACTTCCTTGTATCCGCCGAGCTCGGTCGCGTTTTCGTTGACGATTTCGCATTTCCACCCGCGCGCCTGGGCATACATTGAATACATTCTGAAGAGACCGCCCGCAAAGAGCGAGGCCTCCTCGCCGCCCGCGCCCGCGCGAATTTCGACCACGACGTTTCTGTCATCATTCGGGTCGCGCGGGAGCAGAAGCACTTTGAGCTCTTCGGCGCAGACTTCAAGCTCCTCCTTGGCGCTCTCGAATTCCTCTCGCACCATCTCCTTGAAATCGGGCTCTAGCCCGCCCGCGTCAAGCAGCTCCTTCGCCTCCTGCATCGAGGCTTCGATTTTTTTATATTCCCTGAATTTCTCGACAACCGGAGTGAGCGTCTTGAGCTCCTGCATTATTTTTTTGTATTCTTCGATATCGGAGGCGATGTCGCTGTCGCACAATCTCTCATTGAGCTGCTCGAAGCGTTTCTCGACCTCTCTCAACTTGTCAAGCATCTTCGTCACGCATAACTTTCCTGATATTCTTCTGAGCCTTTATGCGCTCAATCATAATCTCCCTGCCGCATTCGGCGCATTTAAGACGCAGGTCGGCGCCCGTTCGCAGGACGATGAAAACATTGTTGCCGCAGGGATGCGGTTTTTTCATAAGGAGTCTGTCTCCGAGTTTAATATCCATAAATCAGTCCGTAAAATGCTGAACCCAGCAGAGATTCTTGGTCGGGTCGGCTTCCGCCGCGACGCCGATGCCTATATATTTGAAATCCGGAGTGATTATATTCTCATAGTGAGTCTGCGAGGCCTTCCACGCGGCGCATACATCCGCGGCGGTCTTGTAATACCAGCCGAGATTCTCGCCCGCAAGGCCCGTGGTAATGCCGTTCTCCTTGAATATCGAGGTGTAGCTCTTGAGATTCGGCCTGTAATGGGAATGCTTGCCGCTCCACGCGACCTCCTCCGCCCTGACATTCGCCTGGGTGCAGAGCTTTTCGCTGAGCTGGAGGGGCTTGAGGCCCTTCTCGGCTCTCATCTGGTTTGTGAGCCTCAGAACCTCGTTGATATAAGCCGCGTAGGTCTGTCTGTTCTGCTTCGCGGCGGGCAGAAGGTCATTGTAGCTTGCGGAATAGGTGGAGCGGTCGTAGGTCCTGCCCGTCTCCTCCTCCTTGAGCACATACTTCTTGCCCTGGGCATTGAAGCCGTAATATATCGTCACATAGCGATGAAGGTCAACGCCGTATTTGAGATCGCTCGTATAGGTCTTTTTTTCGGTAACGACTCTGCCCGAGTAGCCGCCGAAATCGCCCGAGGTCGTCGCCTTGGTCGTGGTTGCCTTCGTGGTCGCTTTGGTTGTAGTCGCCTTGGTCGTAGCTTTGGTTGTAGCTTTCGTTGTGGTGGCTTTGGTCGTCGCCTTGGTCGTTGAGCCGCCCGTGGTGGGAGCCTTGGTGGTAATCACCCTGGTCGTGGTCGTCCTGGGCGGTCTGGTCGTGCTGTTCCTCGAGGTCCTCGTATACATGCTGAATTCGGTGGTTACTCTCTCGGAAGTCGTCCTGAGCGCCGTGGTCGCCGTCTCGATTATTTCGGAGATTCCGCCCGCGGTCGTCCTCGCGGGTGAAACATCGGTTTCGGTTACGCCCGGGACAACGGACCCGGTTTCGCCGGGAATATCCTCCTGCGTTTCGGAATCCGAAATCTCGCTTGAAATAATCTCCTGAGTCCCGGACTCGTTCTCTTCGGCCGTGGTCTTTCTGCCGAAGTCAAAATCTCCGGTTATTTTAGGCAGGCCGCATGATGCGAGAGCAAGGATCATCAGCACCACGGCGGCTGCTGCCGCTATTCTGCTTGTCATGCAGTACACCTCGATAACCAT
>JAFZOE010000165.1 GCA_017552845.1 Clostridia bacterium | reverse complement strand
TGACTATATCGGCTCTGCCGAGCGCTTCGGTATCAGGCAGAGTGAAGCCCTCGTCGATAATTCCGTTATCGAGGGCGTATTCGATTGTATCGTGATTTGTGTCAATCGCCATAATATGGAGATCCAGCCGCTTGAGCGCCTTAGCGTAGCTGCCGCCCATAAGGCCGAGGCCGATTATCATTATATTTCTGTCGTTAAGCAGTTTCATATAGTTTCACCTGCGCTCCGAGTGATTTTATATTTTCAAAAAATGACGGAAAACTCTTTGAGACGGCATCCGCGCCGTCGATAACTCCGCCCGTCAGTGTGCATAATACCGAAAGCGCCATCACTATTCTGTGATCGTTATGCGAATCAAGAGGGGACGAAGGAGCGTGAATCTCCGAAGGGCAAACAGTAAATGTATCTTCGCTCTCATCCGTTTTGATTCCGAACTTTGCAAGCTCTTGGGCCATTGCAGCGGCTCTGTCGCTCTCTTTGATTCTGAGCCGTTTTGTGCCTGTGAATACCGCTCCGTTTTTATAGGCGAGCGCCATGCAGACTGGCCCTAAATCGGGGTAGTCAGAGAGATCAATTTTAGCTTTTTCGTTCTGTAGTTTTTCGAATATATCCTTGTAAACCTTATCGCCCTGAACGCTTTCGGGATCGAGACCGTCAACATTGATGCTTCCGCCGATGAGATTGAATGCGTCAAGAAATGCGGCGTTTGACCAGTCGCCCCCGACCTTGATATCTTTGCTTTTATACTCGCCTTGTTTAATAAAAATTTTATTTTCTTCCTTAAACTCAGCATTGATGCCGAAATCCGCGAGAGTGCCGAGCGTCATATCAACATAGGGCTTCGACTCAAACGGAGGAGTGATAATTAACTCGCTGTCCCCTTCGGCAAGAGGAAGGGCAAAGAGCAGTCCGCTTATGAACTGGCTGCTGATATTGCCGGAGAGTGTATATCTGCCTGACGGAATTTTTCCGCTGACTTTCAGCAAATTCCCATCATTTGAGTATTCAATGCCGTTTTTGTCAAATATCTCTTCATAGACCGAAAGAGGTCTTGACATAAGACGCCCGCTGCCCGTGAATTCACATCTTTCGCAGAGATTCACCGCGAGCGGAATGAGAAATCTCAGGGTGCTGCCGCTCTCGCCGCAGTCAAGGAAAGCAGATTCTCTCTCTGAAACGGGTTTTGTAACTGTCAGCGAGCTTTCGCCTGCTTCAATCTCCGCTCCGAGCGAGCGCAGGCAGTTTATCGTGGCAAGGATATCGTTTGAGAATTCTATATTGTCAATCCGGCTTACGCCGTTTGCGAGACAGGCGCAGATGATTGCCCTGTGAGCCTCGCTTTTTGAGGGCGGAGCCGTAACTCTGCCGCAAAGCGTTGACGGTATAAATTCAGCTTTCATATCATTCTCCGAGATAATCTGTGCCGTATCTCTGCGCGAGAAGGTCGGCAATTACAAGCGCCGTCACAGAGTCAACAACCACTCTCGCTCTGTGGATAACTGCGGGATCGTGTCTGCCCGCGATTTTGAGCTTTGTCTCCTTCATCTGCATCAGGTCAACGGAATCCTGCTGAGTGAATACGGAGGGAGTCGGCTTGACTGCGAGAGAGAAGATGACGGGCATACCGTTTGTGATTCCGCCGTTGATACCGGCGTTTCTGTTGGTCTTCGTTTCAACCTTACCGCCTTTGATTATGAAGGCGTCATTATATTCGCTGCCTTTGAGATCGATATCTCTGAATGCGTTTCCGAACTGAATTCCCTTGACAGCAGGGATTGAAAACAGCGCGTGTGAGAGCGTGCCTTCCACGGTATCGAACCAGGGCTCGCCGACGCCTGCGGGAAGACCTGTGACTGCAGTCTCCAGAATCCCGCCGACGCTGTCGCCATCATCCGCCGCGGTTTTGATTGCCGCCTGTATGCTCTCCGCTTTTGCGGAATCGAGCACTGCGAACTTCTGCTTATTAAGGTAATCAATATCTTCTTTAAGATTCCTGAAATGTCTGTCGCTGATTTTTGCGCATCTGGCAATATGAGTGCCGATATAAATATCCTTTTGACGCAGTGCATCGATTACTATTGCGCCTGCCGCAACGAGCGCCGCGGTAAGTCTGCCGCTGAAATGGCCGCCGCCTCTGTAATCCTCAAAGCCGTGATATTTCTTATTTGCCGTGAAATCCGCGTGTCCCGGTCTCGGAATGAACGATGAAAGCTCATAATCCGCGCTCTTTACATTTTCGTTGGGGATGATGATACACAGGGGAGTGCCCGTGGTCCTGCCTCCGAAAACTCCGCTGACTATGCTGAAATTATCCTTTTCAACTCTCTTCGTGCCCGTCTTTCCGGCAGGTCTGCGCAGAGCGAGCTGAGAGGAGATAAATTTTTCGTTGACTTCAAGCCCGGGAGCGAGCCCGTCAAGGACAGCTCCGATATATTCGCCGTGACTCTCACCGAAGAGCGTGATTGAAACGCTTGAACCGAAAGTGTTTTTCATATTATTTCCCCCTGACGACAGTCATAATTCTTTCTTTTAATGCTTCGGGCGGAACGCTCTCGAACCTGAATGAGCCGGGCTCGTCAACAAATACCGCCGTTATATTACCCTGACCGCTCTTTTTATCGTGGAGCATGGCTTCATAGACTTTTTCCGCGTCGCCGTCAAAATCACACGGCAGACCGAGCTCTTTGAGAATTCTCTTGAGCCTTTCCGCCGTTTCGGGTGAACACATCGGAATCATACCGATTGCCACACATTCGCCGTGATACAGCCTGCCCGACTGCTCCGCCTCGATTCCGTGACCTATGGTGTGTCCGAAATTCAGAACTCTGCGAAGCCCCTGTTCTTTTTCATCTTTGTTAACTACATCTGTTTTGATAAGCAGGGATTTTTCAATAACCGTGCCTATATTCTCATAGGGATTGCCGTTTTCAAAAATATCAAATAATTCACTGTCGCATGTCATGCTCATTTTGAGCGCCTCTGCAAGACCGTTGTTGAGTTGACGGAGCGGGAGAGTTGAAAGCACATTCTCATCAATCAGCACAGCTTTCGGCGGATAAAAAGCTCCGACAATATTCTTGACGCCCTCAAAATCAATCGCGGTTTTGCCGCCGACCGAGGAATCCACCTGCGAGAGCAGGGTGGTCGGAATATTGTAAAAATCAATTCCGCGCATATAAATGCTCGCCGCAAATCCCGATAAATCGCCGACTACTCCGCCGCCGACCGCGATAACGCAGTCGCGCCTTGTGAAGCCCGCTTCAAGCATTGTCCTGAGTAAATCCTTGAGATTATCGAAATTCTTGCTCTCCTCACCCTGAGGAACGGTCTTTATTATCGAGCCTTCGGCACAGAAGGAAAGAACCTTTTGCGCGTATTCTGCCGGAATGCCGCTGTCCGTGACTATGAGTGCTTTTCTGTCCGCAGGCAGATAATCGCCCGCTTTGTCAAGACAGCCTTTTTCAATTATAATGTCATAACTGTCAGCCCTGATTATCATTCGCCTGCACCGCTTTCGTTGAAATGCCCGATTATACGGATGGTTTCGCATTGGGCGGTCAGTTCTGCAATCATAGCTTTTGCCTGCTCGGAACTGTCGTCGCCCTCAATTTCTGTATAGAAGTAATACTGCCAGGCCTTTTCTCTGACCGGTCTAGAACGCAGAGCCTTCATATTGAATCCGTATTTGCCTATAACGCTCAGTGCCTTGACAAGAGCGCCTGCCTCATCGTTGACAGTAAACATCATAATGAATTCCGCGCTTTTTTTGAGAGGAATCTCGGGAATGTAAGATCTTGAGAATACCGCAAATTTTGTCGTATTGTCCTTGCTCTCATTTATATCATAAGCGAGAATATCGAGCGAATTTATCTCTGCGGATTCAATGCTGCCTATTGCCGCGAGGGTGGGATCGCCGTTGGCCGATACAGTCTGGACTGCGCCCGCCGTGCTCGGAGCTTCAATTGTTTTCCAGCCGTGTGCCTTTATGAATTTTTCACACTGAGCCAGAGCCTGGGGATGGCTGATTACCGCCTCGATTTTGTCTATTGATGCGCCCTGTGTGCCGATAAGATTATGGCTCACCGGCAGGGAATAGACTCCGTTTACATAGAGCGGGCCCGAAAACATAAGATCCGTAACTTTGCCTACTTCGCCCGCGTAGCTGTTTTCAACAGGGAGGATAACAAGGTCGCATTCCTTTTCGCAGACTGAGTTGTATGCCTTTTCGAATGAGCCGTATGGCACGGGCAGAGCGCCCGGGAAAATTTTAGTGGCCGCAATATAGGCGAATGCACCGACTGAACCGTTATAGGCTACCTTCGTGCCCTCATTGAGGCGGAACTGATATTTTTTGCTCAGGTCCATAAGAGTTTCACATAAGGTTAGATAATAGTCTTTTATTTCATTATTATCTATATATCCCAAGTTTCTCTCAATTACCGCTGGCTCCTGCGCTTTATCCTCAATAGGCAGTCCGTATTCTTTTTTATATGCGGCAACCTCAGCCGCGGCGTTCATTCTCTTTTCAAAGTATTCGGCAATCTTTTTGTCGGCCTGCGCGATTTCTTCTCTTGCCCTGCTGATATCGGGATTCATAGAAACACCTTCCCTTAATAAAATAAGCGGCTCCGCACGAAACAGAACCGCTTTAGGTCTTATACTAATCTGCTTACGTCGGTTTAAAAAGTATCCTTATTGGGTGCGGAAATAAAAGCCCGCAAAAAAGCGAACGTAAGCGTATGAATATGAATTCCCGTTTCTCGAAACTGTCATCATGGGAACTCCTTCCGTTAATCTTGTTAATAACTCTATCACTTTATTGCGTTGATGTCAATATTTTTTTGCACGAAACTTTTTGAAAAATTCTCCGCTTTAAGCTACATTTAAGTTAAGCGGGTTATTATGCAGTCAAAGAAACACATAGGAAGTGATTGAAATGTTCAAAACAAGCTTTGCAAGAACCGAGATAAAATATAGGCTCTCGGCTTCGCAGTATGATTCGTTTCTCTCATCTCTTCAGGGCATAGCTCATATTGATGAATACGGAAAAAGCAAGATAATGAATATATATTATGACACACCCGATTTCAGAATGATAAGAGCTTCGCTCGAAAAGCCGATGTATAAAGAGAAACTCAGGCTCAGAACCTACGGCGTTCCGTCAGCCGGCACGACGGCGTTTGCCGAGATAAAGAAAAAATACAAAGGCACGGTCTATAAAAGAAGAATCGCGATGCCTTATTCGCAGGCTCTCGGATATCTCGCCGGCAGAGATGAACCCGCCGAAAGAAACCAGATTTCAAATGAAATCGATTATCTCATGAAAGTCTGGGAAAATCTTGCTCCCACAGCGGTGATAAGCTATGACAGAATCGCGCTGACCGGAGATAAGGATCCCGATCTGAGGATAACCTTTGATGACAATATCCGCTACCGCACCACCTGCCTCGATTTATCTTACGGCGAAGGCGGAAGGGAGATTCTCGCTGAGGGCGAGCATCTGATGGAGCTTAAAGTTTCGGGAGCCGTTCCGCTTGAAATAGTCCGCCTGCTCTCGGCAAATGAAATATATCCGTCAAGCTTTTCAAAATACGGCAGAGCTTACACGGAGTTTACCGCAGAAAAACAATCTTTGAAAGAAAACACAAAAATAATCACACCGGTTTTAACAAAGGAAGGAGTATTCAGATATGCTTGATAATATTTTGGGAACGGTGCTCGAAAACGGAACTTTTACGGGAATAACATTTTTACTGGTAACGGCAGTTTCGCTGCTGCTTGGCGCAGTCATAGCTTTCTTTTACACAAGGCAGATTAAAACCACCAAGAGCTTTGCGGTAACCCTTGCTCTGATACCCGCGATAGTCCAGCTTGTGATATTGCTTGTAAACGGAAATATCGGCGCGGGAGTCGCCGTGGCGGGTGCATTCAGTTTAGTCAGATTCCGCTCCGCCGCGGGTAAAGCTCAGGAGATAACAGCGGTATTTCTCGCCATGGCGGTAGGCCTCGCAACCGGTATGGGATATATCGGCATAGCGGCAATATTCGCCGTTGTCATATCCGCCATCCTGCTTCTTATGAGCAGATTCCTCGATAAAAAAGAGGAGGGATTCAGAATTCTCAAGATAACAGTGCCCGAGAATCTGGAATTTGAAGGCGTATTTGAAAATGTCCTCGGCGAATATACAGATTCCCACGAGATGACCGATGTCAAAACCACGAATATGGGAACTCTCTATAAAATCACCTACAGAATAAGAATGAGACAGGGCGCTTCGCTCAAGAAATTCATCGACTCTCTCAGAGAGCAGAACGGAAACCTCGAAATCAGCTGCGGCTATCCTTCGGGCGGCGAAGGCGAGCTGTAAAACATATTGAAAACTATTATATAATGATAAGGAGAAAGATTATGAAAACCAAGATAATTGCGATTATTATATCGGTCATTCTGCTCGCATCGGTCCTCGCGGGATGCTCTCTGGCAAAGAATGATTCAGCGGCGGAAAAAACAACATCTTCAGAAACCTCCGCGCAGGCTGAAACGGCCGCTTCGGCAAATGAATATTTCACAGAGCGCGATCTTGACCCTTCATACGAAAAGAAGGACGCGAAAAACATCATCCTCAGCGGCGACAGCGCCTCAAGCGATGATGCATCCGTAAAAATCAACGGCTCATCGGTAACAATTACAGGCGAAGGCGTATATGAAATCTCAGGAAAACTCACCGACGGCTCAATCACCGTCGACGCAGGCGAGAGCGATAAGGTTCAGCTTGTCCTCAGCGGAGCGGAAATAACCAATTCGACCGGCGCCGCGATATATGTGAAATCGGCGGATAAAGTTTTTATAACTCTTGCCGACGGCACGGAGAATACCCTTTCGGACACAGGCGCAGAATACAAGCAGACAGACGGCGAAAAGAGCATTGATGGCGTAATCTTTGCTGACAGTGACCTTACTCTCAACGGAAACGGATCGCTGACCGTCAACGCGGGATACAAGCACGCGATAGTCAGCAAAAAAGATCTGAAGATTACAGGCGGCAAATATGAGATAACAAGCACCGAAAAAGCGCTCGAAGGCGAGAATTCAATCAGAATCTGCAGCGGCGAATTCAATATCAAAGCCGGCGACGATGCCCTCCACGCGGATGAGGAAGAAGATAAAGAAAAAGGATATATCTATATCAGCGGCGGCAAATTCACCATAGATTCCGGCGATGACGGAATTCACGCCGTAACAATCCTCACAATAGACGGCGGCAGCTTTGACATAAAGGCGCACGAAGGTCTGGAAGCGACTCAGGTGATTATAAATGACGGAACGATTGCATTGAACGCATCCGATGACGGAATAAATGCCGCGCAAAAGAGCGATCAGTATGATCCGAAAGTCGAGATAAACGGCGGCGAAATCACAATCAGCATGGGTCAGGGCGATACCGACGCGATTGATTCAAACGGCAGTATCGCAATCAACGGCGGTAAAATCGATATAACCGCTCAGTTCCCGTTTGATTATGAAACCGAGGGTAAAATCAACGGCGGCGAAGTAACTGTAAACGGCGAGAAAGTTACCGAAATGACCAATCAGTTCGGCGGCGGAATGTTCGGCGGCAAAGAAGGTTTCGGGAAAAGAGAGCCGATGACCGATGAAAACGGCGAAACTCTCACAAGACCCGATTTCAAAAACTTTACCAACGAAAACGGCGAGACAATGACCCGCCCCGAAAGAGGGGAGAGGCCTCAAATGGGTGACGGCGAAACGCCTCCCGAGCCTCCGACCGACGAGAGCGGAAACCCAGTGATGCCCGGCGCACCTGCAGAAAATCAGCAGGAAACCGCATAAACGCATAAATTATAATACAGAAAAGGACTGCGTGAGCAGTCCTTTTAGCTGTTTTTATTTATCCTCAAGCTTTCTGAGAATTTCGCCTAGCAGGCGGTTGTTCTCCGCCAGCAGGGTATTGTTTTCAATCAGCTTTTCTTTAAGATCCGCCGAGCGTGAGATAAACTCTTTTTCGAGTTCAAGCACTTTTTCGGAGACGCCCATTGCGGAGTTCATAATGACCTTATCTGTCTTACTCATAATTCACCTTAAAGAATTGAGAATTTGATGACGAGTGCGGCGAATACGATTGAAACCATCGAGAGGAGCTTGATGAGAATATTGATTGACGGGCCGCTTGTATCCTTGAAGGGATCGC
>JAFZOE010000164.1 GCA_017552845.1 Clostridia bacterium | reverse complement strand
CTTTATCCACCACTGAGTGCCGTAAATCTCTTTATTGGCAAGGGACTTCATAAATGTTCCCTTGAGAAGGCCTGCGAAAGGTCTGCCGAGGAAAGCAAGTTTGAAATAAGGCTCTACATGGTTCATAAGCGATTTGAAATACTGCTTAACGGGGATGTTTGCTCTGAAGTGGCAGTATTTCTCAAGCTCATCGCCGTCATAATACCACTGGCCATGGAAGTTGCGGGTAATGAACCAGTTGGGCTGGAACATCTTCTTGGGTGAGCCGATGCCGATGGTGTCGAGCAGGAGCTCTTCAAATTCATAGTTGGTGAGTCTGTATTCTTCACCTGAGCCGATATTATAGAATCTTCTCCAGAATTCCTCGGGAATATCGTCGCCGCAGATGTTGAGCATCAGGCGGGCCGAATCCTCAACGGTAGCCCATTCGAGAACGCCGTTGATGGGAACGTGGAACATGATCGGATCCATATTCTTGAGAATATCCGCATAGAGGATACCGGACTGACGGCAGGATACCCAGTATTTGAGTCCGCTCTCGGCAAAGATGGATTCGGCTATAACCTTGGAGCAGGCATAGTGATCGTAAATCGAGATTTTGATGGGGTCGCCGCAACGAGCCCAGTGAATAGGAGCGTTTCTGTCGCCGGTTTCGGCAACGGTGCCGATATATACAACCTTGACGGCGTCGGGATTGGGCTGAGCCTTGACCGCTTCAACGATGTTTCTAGCGGCAGTGGTATTGGTTACAACGGTCTTGGTGGGATAATAGTCGGCCGAGGGGGAAACCATACCGCCGATATGAAGAACATAATCGGAACCGTCAACGCCCTTCTTGATTGCATCATAATCCTTGAGGTCGCCCCATACGATTCTTACGGAAGGATCATTGATATATTCAGCGAACTTTTTTCTGTTCTTCTCGCTGTCGCGCAGAAGAACTACGATGTTGAACTGATCCTTGTGCTTGAAGAACTCAAGAAAACTCTGATACCCCATATTGCCTGAGGCTCCTGTAAGGAAAACTGTCTTTTTCTGTGCCATTGGATAATCCTCCTGAAATTCAGATTAAAACTTGCCAATAATTAGAATAACACATTTTTATATATAATGCAATATATTTTTTATTAAAAGGAACAAATTATGTGCAATATGTTACATTGATAAGCTTTTCCATATTGACCATAGCCTGCATTTCCTTGCGGTTGCCCTCGCCGAATGATGAATCATCACACACTCTAGATTTGGTGAGAATATCAACTCCGAGAAGGGAAAGATGATATTTGGCATTGACCGGATACATGCGGGATTCGACAGTGGAAGCGAAAGAAAGAAAATCGGCAACAATCTTCGCTTTTTCGGGTTCTTTTTCAAAATTATCGCAGAGCCAGGCAAATATCTCGGGATGGAAATTCGCCATAACGCCCGAATAACCCGAAGCTCCCGCTTTAAGCGATTCAAGCAGGGTTGCGCCGTTGGCATTGAAAAGCTTGAGGCCTGTCCCCTTCGTCGCTTCAATCTTCGCTTTGATTTCGTCAATATGAGAGCAGGTATCTTTTATGAACTTCAGATTGCCGAGCGAGCAGCATTTAGCAAGTGTATCGGGTGCCATAAGGCGTTTATAAGGATAAGGGCATTCGTATATACCAAGTCCGATATCGGGAAGAGCAGACGAAACCTTTTCAAAATTGCGGAGAAACATTTCGTCGCCCTCATCCTCTTTAGCAAAGCGGTTAGCGATATATACATAGGCGTCAATGCCGGTGTCGACAAAAGCCTTCGCCTCATAAATCTGGCGGTCTATATCATCAGCGGTGTGTCCCGACGCCACTATACTGACTCCTGCCGGTTTATGAGCCATAATGAATTTCAGAAGCTCAAGACGCTCTTCAAATGAAAGGAAAAATATCTCGCTCGACTGGCAGATTGCAAATATGCCTTTTACTCCTCGAGAAGTGTAAAATTCAAGCAGCTGCTCAACTGCGTTGTAATCGATTTTATTATCAGCTGTAAAAGGCGTAAGCATGGTAGGATATACGCCGTTGTTGATTTCTTTAATCATTGCCGTCTCCCCCTTTGAAATAATCAATCAAAGTCTCTCTGACATCACCTGCAAAATAGAATGAACCGCATACAATAACAGCTTCATCATCATTTGCATCATCAAGCGCGTATTTAACGGCTGTTACCGCGTCGGGAATAGTTGTTACATCATCACAGTATTTGCTTGCCTCTGAAGCAAGTTTGTCTGCATCAAGCGCACGCGGAACATCGGCCCTGCAGACAATCACGCTTTCAACATGGGGCAGAACGGATTCGAGATATTTTACATAATCCTTATCGGCCATTATTGAAATAACTGCTCTGATTTTCTTATCGCCGAGATTTGCGATAATGTATTTTTCAAGAGCGAGCGCACAGTCTTCATTGTGACCGCCGTCAAGAATGACTACAGGCTTATCCGATATGAGTTCAAGACGGGCTGGCATTGATGATTTTACTATTCCTTCCGTTACCGCTTTATCAGAAATATCGGGCAGAATGCTCTTCACAGTTTCGATTGCGGTGACGGCATTATAAGTCATATGCTCGCCGGCCAGAGAAAGTGTAAACTCCATTCCCTTATAGCTTGCTTTAGTTCCGTGAATATCGGATGAACCGGTTTCAAGCAGAGTTAAATCTGGGACAACAGGAATAATTCCATATTTATCGCAGGCATCTTTGATTACAGAAAATGCTTCGGTCTTCTGCTTCGGATATAAGATAACTTTTGAGCCGGGTTTGATTATACCGCATTTTTCAAAGGCAATCTTTTCAATCGTATCGCCGAGAACAGCTGTATGATCAAGGGAAATTGAAGCAATCACGCTGGCTTCGGGAGCGGGAATTACATTGGTTGCGTCAAATCTGCCGCCGAGCCCGACTTCGAGCACGACATAATCGCAATTCTGCCGTGAAAAATACAGAAATGCAACGGCGGTGATGAATTCAAACTCGGTTGTTTTTATATTGTATTCATCAGCCGTTTCTTTGACTTTACTGACGCACAAGGCAAGATCATTCTCGGGAATCATTTCGCCGTTTATCTGAATTCTCTCGCGAAAATCAACAACATAGGGTGAGGTATATAATCCGACCTTATACCCGGCTTCGCGCAGAATATTCGCGCAGATTGTGCAGGTTGAACCTTTTCCGTTTGTTCCCGCGACATGAATAAACTTAAGATTATTCTGAGGATTGCCGAGCTTTTCGCACAGGGCGGATATGCGTTCAAGACCCGGCATTATACCGAATCTCTCAAGCGAATGAATATATTCAATTGCTTCGGAACAATTCATATGATCACCCTAAAACTACCCGGACGGCAATGCGCCCGGGCATCGGTTTTAACCTAACTTTGCTATGCTCTCTTCGAGCATGGCAATTTTTTCGGAGTATCTTGCCGCGGCTTCCTTCTGAGCCTCAACGACATTTGCGGGAGCTTTGGAAACGAAATTCTCATTATTGAGCTTGGCGTTGACGAAATCGAGATCCTTCTGAACCTTTTCAAGTTCCTTGCGAAGGCGCGCTTTCTCGGCTTCAAAATCAACAAGATCGCCCATCGGGATATAAATCTTCGCATCCTCGGTAACTATGCTTACAGCACCCTCAATATCGAAAGCGGAGCCAACCTCGGTCTCGCTCGCGCTCGCGAGGCGGGCCATAAACTCCCCTGCCTTCTCAAATGTTGAGGTATATGCCGTAGCAATATAAACCTTTGCCTTCTTTGACGGCGCGACATTCATTTCGGCGCGTCTGTTGCGGATGGCGCGGATGGCTGTCATAATACGGCTCATCTCGGTTTCTTCCGCGGTGAAAGCAAGTTTTTCATCATACTCGGGCCAGGCGGAAATCATAATTGATTCGCCCTCGTGAGGCAGAGTCTGCCAGATTTCCTCGGTAATGAACGGCATAAAGGGATGAAGGAGCTTCAAAGTGTTGCCGAGCACCCAGACAAGCACGCACTTTGCGTTTTCGGCGCGCTCTCCGCCCTGCTGAAGGCGGATTTTTGCAAGCTCAATATACCAGTCGCAGAAAATGTCCCAGATGAAATCATAGAGCTTCTGAACTGCGATACCGAGCTCGAATTTTTCGAGATTGTCGGTAACTTCCTTCGCGAGAGTATTGAAGAGGCTGATTACCCATTTATCTTCAAGAGCGAGGTCATCGGGAAGACCGGCTTTGATTTCTTCATCGCCGATATTCATCAGAACGAACCTTGCGGCGTTCCAGAGCTTATTTGCGAAATTGCGGCTCGCTCCGACCTTTTCATCGGAGAAGCGCATATCATTTCCGGGGCTGTTGCCGGTGGCAAGAGTGAATCTCAGAGCATCGGCG
>JAFZOE010000163.1 GCA_017552845.1 Clostridia bacterium | reverse complement strand
CTACGGGCTCGCCGCCTTCGATAACGGCTACGCATGAATTTGTTGTGCCTAAATCAATACCTATAACTTTTGACATAATGAATACCTCCAATATATTAAAGAAAAATAATAAACAATTTTATGTGTTTGCTACTTTGACTACTGCTTCACGGATTATCTTATCTCCGAGGCGGTAGCCTTTGCTGAATACCTGAGCAATTACATTCTCGCCGAGCGAATCGTCTTCGATAACCATAACTGCCGAATGCAGGGACGGGTCAAACTGCTCGCCCTCTTCGCCGAAGCTCTCGACTCCGAATTTCTTAAGCACCGCAAGGAACTGGTTGAATATCAGCTCTATTCCTTTTTTATAACCTTCGAAATCGGCTTCGGAATTCTGCGCTGCTCTCTCGAAATTATCGATAATCGGGAGAATCTCATTGATTACGTCCGATTTGGATGAAGCGTAAATATCGGATTTTTCCTTGACCGAACGTTTTCGGAAATTATCGTATTCCGCAGCGAGGCGAAGGAATTTATCATCCTTATCGGCAAGCTCTTTCTTCAGCTTCTCGATTTCGGAATCCTGCTTCTTTTCCTTGCGTTTTTCCTTCTTCTCCGCTTTGGGCTCTGCTTTTTCTTCAGTTGTTTCCTCCTGGGTTTCCTCCGCGGTCTCCTCTGCTTTTATCTCTTCTTTTTCATTTATCTCTTCCGTATTTATATCTTTACTCATACCGTTTTCCTTTCTACTCCTCAAGAGCCGATGTGATCAGGCGCCCGAGCAGGTCTGACAGATAGCGCATGCTCGAAATGACAGATTCATAATCCATGCGCGTGGGACCGATAACGCTTATCGAGCCCGAATTATCGCCTTTGACGCTGTATTTAGAAACGACGACGCTCGAATCTTCAAGCTGCTTGAAAAGATTCTCGGAGCCGATTCTGATGCTGAGATCATCCTTTGACGAGCGGATAACCTCGCTCAGTGGTTCTTTCTTATTAAGGAATTCAAGAAGCGGAATCGCCTTATCGCCGTAATCTTTGCGGGAGAGGAGATTTGCTCCGCCGCCGAGAATCAGCTTTGAATCGTTAGTGCTGCCGGAAAGATCGCTGACAGCGGCCAGAAGCGGAAGCATAACGAAATAATTGCTCTCAACCGAGGCGGCAATAGTCTGTATCTCGGCAGGGCTTATTTCGCCCGAGGGTTTACCGATAAAGAAGGATTCGACGATATTATAAAACTGCTCGAGAATCGTGACATTGAAATCGCTCTCAATCCTGCAAAGGCGGCTCTTGAGAATTCCGTTTGAAGTAAGCAGAACCATCATCGCCGTATGCATGCCGACAGGCACAAGTTCAATCTTGCGGATGATATTCAGCTCGCCGACCGGTGCGGTTGATACAGCTGCGCATTTTGTGATATCAGCGAGGAGTTCGCGTGCTCTGTTGACCAGCTTTTCGGGATCACCCGCCGCAGGAGCAATGCCGGCATCAATCATACGCTTGGTGAATTCATCAACATCCCTGCGCGGCATCAGATTATCGACATAATAGCGGTAGCCCTTCTCCGAAGGAATACGGCCCGCCGAGGTATGCGGCTGAACGAGATAACCCATCTGGTCAAGCTCATTCATCTCATTTCTGACCGTTGCGGATGAGCAGTTCATTCCGCTCGAGGAAATGAGCCCCTTTGAGCCGACCGGCTCGCCGGATTTGATATACATTTCAACTACATTCGCGAGTATCTGCTTTTTTCTTTCGCTGAGCTCCGGCATAGCCAATCCCCCTTTCAGAATTTTGAGTGCCAGATTTAGCACTCTGGCATATCGAGTGCCAATTTCTGAGTTAATAATACAATACCCTCGGTGATTTGTCAATAATTTAATTGTAAAAATTTGTAAACACTTTGTGAATTCGGGGAAGAGATGAGGAAAAAATGCCTTATTGGAAGACGCTCTAATTTCATTGAATATTAAATATAAAACATTTTTAAAATTGGGGCTTGATTTTTTTGTAATCTTTAAGTATAATATACGAGCATTTGACAAACACGGAGAGTTGTCCGAGCTGGTCGAAGGAGCACGATTGGAAATCGTGTGAACGCCACAAACGTTCCGAGGGTTCGAATCCCTTGCTCTCCGCCATGAACAGAGTCCTGAATCCCTTATATATAAAGGGTTTCAGGACTTTTGCTTTTTGCTAAAAGTCTAGATTTTTGAGCTATAAATTTCAGCATAGTATATAGAAATAACTGTAAAGATTTGTAAAGAAGTGCCAAAAAGTGGGATCCTAAAAAGTATCCCAGAGAGGTCAAAAAATGGCAAAAAGTGTCCCAAAACGCAAAAAAAGTATCCCACCTCGGGTTGAGGTGGGATACAAAGTCATGTTTTATTGTGCATTTTCACCAGAAACATAATTAATCAAGTTTGTGAAGGTCTTTTTCTGCTGTTTTTCGGAAATATGAGTATATATTTCCTGAGTTACCTCCGATGAATTATGCCCCATAAGAAGCTGAGCATCTTTAAACTGAACTCCTGCTTCATAGAGAATTGTCGCATAAGCGTGTCTGAGCTGATGGGCGCACAGTTCAACACCGTGCTCTTTTCTGAATCTGTTCCAGGACTTATCAAACTTGTTTCTTGTGTAGTAACCGCCGTTTAATTCAAATATTATTCCACTTTTCTTTTTGGGTAATACTTTTTCCAGCGGTGGCAGCAAAGGAACTGTTCTGTTGCCGGCATCGGTTTTTGTATGATCCTGAATTGTCGGTTTTCCGTCTACAAATATTATTGTTTTGTTAATCGTAATAACCTTTTCGTCCCAGTCGATATCTTCATATCTAAGGGCCAGAGCTTCATTCCTTCTGCAACCGGTATAAAGAAGCAGATATGGAAACAAACCGAATTCATCATTAACTGAACTCTTGATTATTTCCACTTCATTATTCGGAGGAAGATCTCTTTTCTTTTTTCCGGCTTTTGCAGGAGCCTTTACCGCAGTACACGGGTTGTAGTTAACATAACCGGCAACCATCGCGTAATCGTAAACCTGGTTGAGAACAATCAATCTGAGTTTAAGAGTTTGCTTTGCCCATTTGTAATCCTGATACAGTGTTCTGATGAATCTGTCTACATCTATTGCCTGTATCTCATCAAGCTTCTTGTTTCCAAAATATTCTTTGATGTTTTTAATAGGTGCAATGTAGCACTGCTGGGTGTTGTAATTGATTTCCTTATCGTGGCTATCCTGCCATTCATCAATTACATCTTTCAGCTTTGGAACCTTGTTGCATTCGCGTTTTAATGCTTCAACTTTTTTGTTCAACTCCGCTTCGGAGTTATAACGGATATGCTTCTTTAATTTCTTTCCGTTATGTCCTTCAATAGTAATATGTTTTTCCATTAATCGTGCCTCCTTTGGCTTTATTTTTAATGAAATCCTCTCTGCCTGCAATTGTGCGGACAGAGAGGATTGTTGATTTGGTTTATTTAGTGAGAACTCTCGCAAGACTGGCTTTGCTTATGAACCCGTCTTTAAAAAGTTCTCCGTAAATCTTTTGAACGGTCGGTCGTGATATTTTCAGCAGATTGGCGACATCGGTTTTGGTAAGCATAACCTTATCGGTAAGTTCATCAATCATCCTGAGGTTATCGTAATAAGATTCCTTAACTATAAAAATCACCTCATCTTTCGTAATAATTCTTTTTCTTGGCTTTTGTTTTAGCCCGCTGGTTCTCTGCGT
>JAFZOE010000162.1 GCA_017552845.1 Clostridia bacterium | reverse complement strand
TAAGGTCGTTGTCAGGGCAAGGACGGAATTTGAGGAATACGGCAGAGACAACCGCACAAGAATTATAGTTACCGAGCTTCCCTATATGGTCAAGAAACGAGCTCTTATCAAAAAGATTGCAGACCAGGTAAGGGAAAAGCGCCTTGAAGGCATATCGGATCTGCGCGATGAGAGCGACAGAAACGGAATGCGTATAGTTATCGAGCTTAAGAGAGACGCAAACGCTCAGGTAGTTCTCAATAAGCTTTTCAGTCAAACCGAGATGCAGACCTCGTTCGGTATCATTATGAGAGCTCTGGTCGACGACCAGAAGCAGCCGAAAATTCTGACTCTCAAAGAGTATTTTGATGAATACATAGCATTCCAGAAGCAGGTTATTTCAAGAAGGACAAAGTTCCTTCTCAACAAAGCTCTTGAAAGAGCCCACCTGCTCGAAGGACTTATTATAGCGCACGACAATATTGATGAAGTTATTCATATTATCCGCACAAGCTACGATGACGCAAAGCAGAAGCTCATGGACCGCTTCAGCCTCGACGATGTCCAGGCTCAGGCAATCCTCGATATGCGTCTCAAAGCTCTCCAGGGACTCGATCATGAAAAACTGGAAGCTGAATATAAAGAACTCGAAGAAAAAATTGCTTATTACCGTTCTCTCCTCTCCGATGAGAATATGCTCAAAGGAGTTCTGAAGGATGAGCTCACCGCTATCAGGGATAAATACGGCGATGACAGAAGGACTGAAATAGTCGATGTCAGCGGCGAGGTTGATATCGAGGATCTTATTCCCGAAGAGGAATGCGTATTCACCCTTACAGAAATGGGCTATATCAAACGCACTCCCGCCTCCGAATACAGGCAGCAGGGCAGAAACGGCAGAGGCTCAAGAGGCGTCACAACGAGGGACGAAGATACCGTCAAGACTCTCTTCACCTGCTCAACCCACGATTTCATTATGTGCTTCACCAATCAGGGCAGAGCGTTCAGAATCAAGGGATATGAAATTCCCGAAGGATCAAAGAATGCCAAGGGAACTAATGTAGTCAATGTTCTTCAGATAAATCAGGGTGAAAGAATCACCGCGATGATAAAGGTTCCGAATTTCGGCGAAGAGGATGTATTCCTTGTAATGCAGACCAAGAAGGGTATTATCAAGAAGACTTCTCTTGACAACTTCAAGAATCTGCGCAAGGTTGGAATCAGAGCCATCAACCTCGGCGAGGATGACGAGCTCGGCTGGGTCCGTCTCACAGACGGCAGCCAGACCCTCTTTATCGGCACCAGATACGGCAGACTGCTCTATATCGACGAGAAGACCGTCAGAAATATGGGCAGAACGGCCGCGGGCGTCAGGGCAATCCGCCTCAAGGGCGATGATGACTGCGTCGTAGGTATGGATGTCAAATCCGAAGACCGCCTTGTCCTTACCATTACAGAAACAGGCAAAGGCAAACTGCTCGAGGGCGAAAAGCTCTTTGATACCCACGGCAGAGGCACTGCAGGTCAGCTGAACATGAAGGTTGACAAGACCGGCCATGTCATCAGCGTTCAGTCGGTTTCGCCTGATGATGACCTCATGCTTATCACACTCAACGGCGTAATTATAAGAATTCGTGTCGATTCGCTGAGCGTTCAGGGCAAATACGCCACCGGCACAAAGGTTATCCGCCTCGACGAGGGCGATAAGATAATCTCAGCCGTTTCCGTTTCAAGAGAAGAAACCGAAGACGGCGAAGAAGCTGAAGGCGAACAGGCGGAACCCAAGGCAGCCGAAAGCGCAGAAACCACCGAAGAATAATGTAAGATGAAGATAAAAAACAAAAAGAGAAAGGAAACAGGCATATGAATATTGCTTTAATCGCGCATGACGCCAAAAAGGAACTCATGATCCAGTTCTGCATCGCTTACTGCGGCGTGCTCAGCAGGCACAACATCTATGCGACAGGCACTACCGGCAAGGTTGTGGCGGAAGCTACCGGCCTTGAAATCACCAGATTTCTCAGCGGCTCTCAGGGCGGCGATCAGCAGG
>JAFZOE010000161.1 GCA_017552845.1 Clostridia bacterium | reverse complement strand
GATTATTTCGGAAAAATTGATTTTCTGATTCTGAACGGAGATATTGCCGAAGACAGCGGAAAAATCTCTAATTTTGATACAATTTTTGAAATAACCGATAAACTTGCCAAAGGTGAGATACCAATCGTCTTTGCGAGAGGCAATCATGACTTGAGAGGTGCCGGAGCAGAATTCTTTGCCGATTATACTCCAACGCTTCACGGTCAGACTTATTATTCTTTCCGTTTAGGGAAGATTTGGGGACTTTGCCTCGACTGCGGCGAAGATAAAAATGATGATAACCCCGAATACGGCAACACTATCGCCTGCCACCAGTTCAGGGAAAGAGAAACAAAATATATCCGCGATATAATCAAACATTCTTATATGGAATATAATGAGGAATCTGTCCGATATAAACTGGTAATAGTTCATAATCCGTTTTCACACAGATTTGAACCGCCCTTCGATATTGAAGAGGATATCTACAGAGAATGGTGCTCTCTGCTCAGGGATATAATCATGCCGGATCTTATGATATGCGGCCACACACACGATTTTGCGGTCTGGGAGCCCGGTGAGGAATATGATGATTACGGTCAGCCCTGCAGAATGATAATCGGCTCAAAAGTTGATAAGAACAATTCTTTCGGCGGAACCGGAATTGAGCTGGATGAAGATCAGCTTAAAATCACTTTTACCGAAAGCAGCGGCGCTAAGAAAAAGAAAATAATGGATATAAGATAAAAGAAAGACTCGCAGATTTTACTGCGAGTCTTAAAATATTATTCAGCGTTTTCAGGAACTTCGGCAGCAGCTTCTTCAGCCGGCGTTTCCTCTTTTCTCTTCGGGAAGAGAATCTTGTCAACCGGGAAATAAAGGAAGAACTGGACGGCAGAGCAAATCATAGTGGCAAGGTTTGCGGCGGCATCGCCTTTCATCCAGCCCTTACTGACGAACAAATGAGCAAGAGTGGGATTGAGCCATGCTGAGAAGCAAATAAGAGCTATTGTAAAAACAATATAAATCGGTAATGTTACTGCGATATTTGCATCGGAATTGAAAGTTTTTTCTCTGTTTACAAAGAATGCGACAATCTGAGCTACAATGTTTGCAACATTATTTGAAATGAAATAACCGAGACCGCCGATAACAACAGCGCCTTCAGCCATATTGACGGGAGATTTAAATACCCACCACTGGAAATCCTGGCCGAAAAGTTCAACTATCGGAGGAAGATGATTGAGAACATTCAGCAATGTAAACTGAACTATCATCGCAAGAAGGCTTACAAAAATGAATTTTACGAACTGCCAAATAGTGGTTACGGCCGAGCCTTTGCTGTCGGCAGCTTTATCAATCTGATTGAGTTTTCCCATTTTATTCTCTCCTTTAATTATTCGTCAAAAGTATCGTCTTTATTCTTTTTGCTCTTTTTTCTCTTGGCTTTTCCGGCTTCTGCAGCATCTTCGATTTTCTTCTGCTTCTCGGCTTCGGCGGCTTCTTTTGCAGCCTGTCTCTCTGCTTCAAGCTTCTCGTTTGCTGTGTTATTGGTGGAAACAGCCCAGCGTGCAATTTTCATCTTGTTTCTGTCTGCGCCGGTTTCAATTATAAGTGAATCATCTTTAACGGTTACT
>JAFZOE010000018.1 GCA_017552845.1 Clostridia bacterium | reverse complement strand
GACCGTGCCGATTATTTCAAGAGCAAAATAAAGATTTTCAATGTTCATTTTTTTCGCTTTTTATCTCCCTGAGCTTCGAGAAAAATTCGCTTAATAGGGAAGAGCACTCGTCCGCCATAAAGCCCGAAACCACCTCCGGGCGGTGATTATAGGGCAGGTCGAAAAGATTGACAACCGAGCCGCAGGAGCCTGCCTTTGAATCAGATGCGCCGTAAACGAGGCGCCTTATGCGTGAATTGATAATCGCGCCGGCGCACATCGGGCAGGGCTCGAGGGTTACAAACATCTCGCATTCCCAGAGGCGCCAGCCTCCGAGAGCCTTGCAGGCGAGGTCAATCGCCTCAATCTCGGCGTGCGCGAGGGCGTTTTTGCCGTTTTCGCGCCTGTTTCTGCCGGCGGAGACGAATTCGCCGTTTCTCGTAATCACTGCGCCGACAGGCACTTCGAGCTCATCCGCGGAGAGCTTTGCCTGCTCAAGGGCGAGCAACATACATTCCCTGTCTGTCATTTTTTCTTTACGTTCCAGATATTTTCAGCATATTCTCTTATGGATCTGTCTGCGCTGAAAATACCCGCGCCCGCAACGTTCATGAGCGACATGCGGTTCCAGCGCTCCTTATCGAGCCAGGCGGCCTCGATATCCCTCTGAGCCTGCCTGTAATCTGCGTAATCCGCAAGCACCATATAGGGATCGGAATGAATCATCGAATCGGAGATTTCGCGGAAATACTTGCCGAGAATGCCCTTGTTGATGAAATCAACCATATCGTGGATTTCGGGATTGTTGTTATAGTAAACGGTCGGGTTGTAGCCCTGCTTTTTGAGCTCGTTGACCTCGGGAGTCGACATGCCGAAGATGAAGATATTATCCATACCTACAGCATCGTAAATCTCGATATTCGCGCCGTCCATGGTGCCGAGGGTGACAGCGCCGTTAATCATGAGCTTCATGTTGCCCGTGCCGCTCGCTTCGGTGCCGGCGAGCGAAATCTGCTCGCTTATCTCGGCTGCGGGCATGAGGGCTTCGGCCTTCGTGACGCAGTAATCCTCAACGAAAACGACCTTCATCTTATCGTTGACTTCGGGATCGTTGTTGATAAGCTTCGCGAGGTAGCTGATGAATTCGATTATTTTCTTTGCCATGAAGTAGCCGGCGGCCGCCTTGGCTCCGAAAATATAGGTATGCGGCACATAATTGCCGTTCGGATTATTCTTGATTTCAAGATACTTTGCGAGGATATTCAGCGCATTGAGCTCCTGGCGCTTGTATTCGTGAAGGCGCTTTACCTGAACGTCGAAAATCGAATCGGGATCGAGCGCAATTCCTGTTGATTTCTTGATTATATGCGCGAAATCCTCTTTGTTGGCGCGCTTGATTTCGCCGAACTTGACGAGCACGGCGGGATCGTAGGCAAACTCGCGCAGTTTCTCGAGCTCGGAGGCGTCGTGGATAAACTTCTTGCCGATAAGCTCGGAAATATGAGCCGTCAGGCGCGGATTCGCCTGGCAGAGCCATCTGCGGTATGCGATGCCGTTTGTGACATTGGTGAATTTGCCGGGCTCAAGGGTATAGAAATCATTGAATACCGTATCCTTGAGAATCTGGCTGTGGAGGGCGGAAACGCCGTTTACCTTGTGGCAGACGGCAACATCGAGATTCGCCATGCGAACTGCGCCGTTTGAGATGATCGCCATTCTTTCGACTCTGCCGGCGTCGCCCGTGATATCCCAGATTTTCTTTCTGAATCTGTTGTCTATTTCCTGAACTATCTGATAGATTCTCGGAAGCAGGCGGCTGAAGAGATCGACTCCCCAGCATTCGAGCGCCTCTGCCATAACGGTATGATTGGTGTAGGCGCAGACCTTGCGGACAACTTCAAATGCGTCATCCCAGCCGTATCCGCATTCATCGAGCAGCACGCGCATGAGCTCGGGAATCGCGAGCGAGGGATGTGTATCGTTGATATGAATCGCGTTCTTTTCCGCGAAATTATCGAGCGAGCCGTAATTGCGGAGATGCCAGGAAACTATATCCTGAATTGACGCTGAAACGAGGAAATACTGCTGGCGGAGTCTGAGGCTCTTGCCCTCGGGGTGATTGTCGGCGGGATAGAGAATCTTGCTGATAACCTCAGCCATGGCCTTCTGCTCGACGGCGCGCAGATAATTGCCCTCGTTGAACGAGGCCATATCGATTTCATCTGCCTTGGCGCTCCACAGACGAAGGACTGCGACTCCCTCGCCGTCTTTGGAGGGAACCATCATATCGTAGGGAACTGCCTTGACGCACTTTGCGTCTTCAATATAGACATCGTGAAGGCCGTCGTGCCAGGAATCGGCAACCCTGCCCTCGAATTTGACTTCAACAGTCTTTTCCTCTCTCGGAACGAGCCATACATCGCCGCCCGGGAGCCAGAAATCTGGCATCTCAGTCTGCCAGCCGTCAACGAGCTTCTGGCGGAAGATGCCGTATTCATAGAGGATTGAATAGCCGATGCCGTGATAGCCCTCGTTCGCGAGCGCGTCGAGATAGCAGGCGGCGAGTCTGCCGAGGCCGCCGTTGCCGAGGCCTGCGTCGGGCTCGAGATCATAGAGTTTTTCCAGCGATACATCAAACTTCTTGAGAGTCTTTTCGGCTGTTTCGGTTAGGCTGAGATTATAGAGCGTATTCTTAAGGCTTCTGCCCATAAGAAATTCCATACTCATATAATAAACGCGCTTGTCGTGATTCTTCTTGCCCTTGGCGTCGAATTTACGGCGGATTTCTCTCGCCATATCCCTTGAAATACCTGCGATAACCTCATAAAACTGCTCATCGGTCGCCTGAGCGGGGGTGATACCGTAGAGGTGTGACAGACGCGTCGTAATCATTTCTTCGAGTTCTTTGACCGTGATTTTTTTGCTCATAAATTTCTCCTGGTTAAAAATTGTATCCGTAAAAATACGTTTTATTATATAATATTATGAGGCAAATTACAATACCGGAGTTTAATTTTTTAATATTACGGTCTTGTATCGGCAACATTTTTAATATATAATATGATTGAATATTTTTACGTAAGTATAAGAAATGGATTACAATTACCCTTATAATTACAATAACGTCGGCGGCAGTCAGGGCTACCCCGGTCAGTATCCGGTGAACCCGCAGAATCAGCTGTTTCTCAAGGCGCGCGGGGAGCGGAAGGCGATAAGAACCATCGGCTCCGTCGCAGGCCTGTGCGTTATCGTATATATAGTCCTGCAAAACATCATCGCCCTGCCGATAGGCCTTATCCCCTCCCTCTCGAATCTCTATAAGAATTCCGACGAATTCTTTT
>JAFZOE010000160.1 GCA_017552845.1 Clostridia bacterium | reverse complement strand
GGAGATTGTCTCGCCTGCCGCATACTCATAAGAGCCGTAAGAAGTGGAGTCTTCATCAACGAAGGTCGCGGTGTAAAGCTGAGTCCAAACAGCTGAGAAGTTTGTATCAGCCGATACGGTATAGCTTGCGCCGGGCTGATAGGTGGTTGTGCCGTCGTTCCAGCCGGCGAATCTGAAGCCGGACTTGGTCTGAGCAGCGGGAAGGGTGATTGTATTATTGGTATAGGTTGCGGACTGAGCAAGTGAAGCATATTCGCTTGCGCCGTCATAATACTTGATGGTATAGGTGTCTTCGGTCCATACTGCGGTGAAGTCGGTGTCCTGAGTAAGGGTGTAGCTTGCGCCTGCAACATAGGTGTTTGTGCCGTCACTCCAGCCGGAGAATGTGTAACCGGTCTTTGTCTGAGCGGCGGGAAGGGTGATGCTGGTGCCGTTTTGTGCAAGATCGGTATATTCGGTCTGGCCGTCATAGAACTTTGCATTGAAAGTAGACGGGCCTGAGCCGGGATTGCCGATCTTGAATGTATGGTTACAGTCTTCGGTCATGTAGGCAGATTCACCGATAGCGGGAACAGAACCGCCGAGGTTCATGTTCGAAGCTGCGCCGAGGGTTTCTCCTTCTTCTGCCGCAAGGTTAGTATAGATATACTTGCCAGTTCCTGATATTCGCGTCATATTGTTATCAATACCAATATGACCTACAGTGCCTTCTGGAACAGGATTGAATGTGCTATTTCCACCTTGATAAGTTTCCGTGGTAGTTCTTACCTTGAGCTTGAATGAATAGAGATATTCATCGTTGAACAGTTCGGGAGTTGTGGTATCATCGGTTCCAGCCTGAAGAATAGCATATATACAATCCCACTTGTTGGTAATTGCTGCATCGAGGCCACACTTTGATACACCATTTGTCGGCTTTGTTTCTTTCCATTTGCCAGCTTGAGCAGAGCTCATAATAAGCTCGTTGCCCTTATCCCAATAGGGATTGGAGGAATTCATTACGCCACCAAAAAACGCTGGGTCTTTTTTATTGGTAACATAGGTTTTGGTATATAAGCCACTTCCATCAAAATCATCAGCCGAAGCATAACCCTTCGTTGCAGGTGTTAAAGGGGAGAGCTTTGTATATGAAGTAGATAAGACATCAAAGAACTGTCTGTCGAACTGCTGAGAATACTGCCATGTGCCGCCGTAGCAGTTTGACTTCTGATAGAAGATGAAATAGAGTTCCTGACCGGGCTGAACATAGTGGTCTGTAAGAGTCCAGCTATCGTTGCCAACCTGAATAATATGGTTAGTATCAACGGTGGCGGGGGCAACATCGGATACTTTTTCATAAGCTTCGAGAGCAAGGTATACCCAAGGCGATGTGGTATTGACATCGGTATCGCCGTAGATACCGGCAAGGGTTTCGTAACTCAACGCCGCGCCGGGACCGCCGGGAGTTGTTTCGCTTGACCATTTTGAGCCTTCTGAGGCTACATCATGGACATAAGCGCTCGCAACAACGCCGAGGCAGGAGAGCATAGTCAGAACCATAACGACAGCCATGACTGCGCTCAGAAAACGTTTTGCTTTTGTCATTTGGTAATTTCCTCCTTAACAATTTTGTTTATTGGAGTGCCGGGCAGGCAGAAACCCGCCCGGTTAGTTTATTGATTAATCATCTGATGGGGCAAACGCGCCGCCTTTGGCCTGGTTAAAGTCGATATCAAGCACTTGATAATAAATCATAGTAGCAAGGTCTTCTGAATCTATATTTTTATCACCAGTCAAATCCATTGCAACTAACAAATATCTGTTTTCTTCATCATAATAGTAGCCGTCAATACCTCCTGCCTGATAGAAAATTAGACAGGATAAATCATCAGCATCTATTAATCCGTCGCCGTTTATATCGCCGCGGTAAGCAATGATGTAGCACTTGTAGACTGAGCCGTCAAGCCTCCTGACTACAACGAGCGAGCCGGTTCCGTAGAAGCCTACGGGTGATTTGGTTACTTCGATTGAAGCGTTCTGAATATTAAAGATGCTTTCAACAACTTGTTTGTCAAAGCTATCGGGAAGGCCATAGAGAACACCATCAACAGTTGTGCCATAGTATTCATTATCGTCCTCAATAGTATAATATTCAGCAAGTTCTCCGGCAATATTGGCATCAATTACCGGATAGTAGGCCGCTTCACCGACACCTGAATAGAAGCCGTCGCCGTAAAGAGAGTCAATCACATCAGGGGTTACAAGCGTTGCTACAGGATCTGTAGACTGGCTGCTGGCTGACTCAAGAGCTTCATAAGCAGCATTGATGGCCGATACAGCATTATCAAGGATATACTGATCGTTTTCGCCGAGGTCATTGCCCGCAATCTGATCATCGATAAGATCTTCAGCGGTCTTGACTGCTCTGAGGTATGCAGCATAGGTAGCAGCAGTATAAAGTGTCTGTCCGTTTGCAGCAGTATCAATGTTTGCCCAGGGAACAACTTTGCCGTTTGCCAGGCCCTTGCCGACAGTGCCGATAAATGTCTTTGCATCGGCAACGGCGGCGATGATAGCGGTATAATCCGCGCCTGCGACAAGACCCTTCCAGGCATTGATGAGCTCAACCATGGCTCTGTTGATTCTTTCGGGTGTCGAGGTGGATTCATTCAATGTGCCGTTAGCAAAATCTTTTGCCTTCAGATATGCATTCTTACTGGAAACTGAGAATGCTGCGAAGTTGGTGACGCCGCCGAATGTATTGACAGCCCACTGGAGCTTGCTGTTTGCGCCGGTCTGGATAGGCAGCTCTCTGAGTCTCTCATACATAAGGTTTGCTCTGTGGATAGCGTAAGCCGCTTCAACCGAGCTGATGGCGTTGGACTTCGCATCCTCAACGGCATTGGAGTATGCCGTGACTTTTGCTGCTCTGTCGTCAGCAGTAAGTGTTACCCAGGTATCGGGATCGCTGTCTATATACTTGAGCTGTCTGTCGATAAGACCGTTCGCATAGTTTGCAGCGTTCTTGAATGCCTTATAGGTATGGCCGAGGAAGTTTCTCTGACCCATGCCGTAGGGCTTAGCTTTGGCATAACCGTAATGAGTCAGATCATCATACTCATAATAATCTCTGTAATATGCGGTGGTGCCGTCAAACGATGCGGACTGGCGGACGAAATTATAGGGATAAAGTCCGTTCATTGTAGTCCACATGGATTCGGCATCGGAACCTGCGCTGTGAGGTCTGATGCGCTCTACCTGATAGTAGAGAGCTGCATAATACTGAGCATATTTATTATTATAATTACCATTTCTATTGTTGCCGGTTGTGAGATTGACCCAGGTATCAAAGCCTGCACCACTAAAGCCCGAATCATTGTTCCTCGGCGGGAGCAGGAACGCTGCCGTGCTTTCAATAGCAGCATTATAAGCGTTGAGATAGCCGTTACCTGTTTCATCAAGAGAAGCGGATGAACGGTTGGCCGCTATAGCGCTGTTGAGAAGTCCGGAAAGACCCCAGTCATTATAGAGATGGACTCTGGTGGTAATTGTTACAGAGCTTGCGCCGGGAGCCGAGAATACGGTGGTAATGGTATATGAACCGTTGGGAACGAAATATTCGTTCTTTTCTGCATCGAGAGCATCGGTATCAACGCCGATAATCTCGGGAAGACCGGTGGTTTCATCATAGATGACCTTGCCGTCTGTATCCTTGGCATACTTATAGCTCTCATGATAAGCTTCGTCCGCAACTTTGAACGGGGAGAAGACGTAGGTGCCGCCTTTACCTGCCGCGGTCTGAGTGTAGGAGCTCTGCTTGTCAGTTCTGGTAATCCAGTCGCTATGACCGTTTGCAGAGGTAACGGATACGCTCGAAACGGTTACATCCTTGGAAGAGTTGCTGTTGTTATCTGTGTAACGGAAGGCATAACCCTGGATGGGTGATGAAAGGCCGCCGGAAACAAAGATATCGGTGGGATACTCGATGGTGCCGCCGTTGAAGCCGACCGAAACAAGAGCTTCATCGTCGCCCTTGTCATTATCGGTAGCGTAAACATATTTCTTGGATGTAAGCGTTGCGGAAACATCTTCGCCGGGCTTCTTGAGAGCGGTGCCGGTTTCATCGAGAATTTCATACTCGAATGTGATTGCGATCAAATCACCATCATGGAAACCGGAAACCGTAACTTCTTTGCTTGCACCTGCCGCAAGCTGATAGTCCGCCGGCACGCCGGAGAGTGTGATGGCGTTGCCGCCGACTACGCTTGCGCCTGCGCCCTTGATTTTATAAGTATAGAGTTTATCTATAACTCTTGAGCCGGAAGAATTCTTGTAAGAAGTATTAACACCGGTGGAACCGTTGTAAATCAGGAACTTCTCCGTGCTGTTGCCGTTTGCAGTCGAGAATACGCTGGGAGCGTAGTTTTCGAGCTCTTTGAATTCCTGAGTATCGGAAAGGCCGAGAATCATACAGACTATCGGAAGAGCGAACTCGACAATGCACTTACCTCTGCCGTTGATCGTTCCGGTATTGGCAAGTCCCGCATAGGAACCTGTTGCCGAAAGGGTGCAGGCAAGGTCGCTGATCATCTGACCGAGAGAAACATTGTTCAGGAAAGCGTCAACGGTAGTGATGCTGCTCTTGAATACGCTCGGGAAGAGAAGATCAAATACTCTGTGAACGGTGTCAACAAGAACTTTCTCTATTGAGTCGCTTGCGAATGCGCCGTTTGAGTTTCTGTCGAAAATCTTGAATATATTGGTGAAGTTAAGGTCAACAATCGGATATACCAGATAATCGAAGATGAACGATTTGGCTACCTGATTCTGACTTGCGATTTCACCGCTTATCCAGGGGCTGCTGCCCGCTTTGATCGGGATAAGTGAATTGATAACCGTATCGAGATCATTCCAGAGGCTGTTCTCGGTTGCGGAAGTAAGAAGCTGAGGATTGATGCCGGCAAGGATATTACCATACTGGGTGTCTGTGTAGGTCTTGACTGCCCATTTGGCGATGGTTGCGGCTGAAGTGCCGTAATTACCGCCGTTTCCAAGATAACCTACAAGGCCGGTATTGTTGGTAGTTCCGTTGTTGACAAGACCTGTGCCTGATGCTTCATTGGTATCGAGTTCGGCATTGATCTTATATGCCGCAACATCCATCAGGATGGCAAGCGCCTTCTCAACCTTCTGCTGAGTGGTGGCGTTCGCAGCAACTGTGTAAGTGAACTGCGGAATATCCTGGTATGCGAGCTGCTTGCAGGCCTCAAGGCCGACATCGGCAAGAGTCTCGTTACCGGTTTCGTCTATCCACATATAATCAACATTGGAGTTGATTACGCTTCTTGCGATATAAGCCATGAGCTGCTGGTCGGTCATAGCTCCGACTTCGGCCGGGGTCTTATAAGCGTTCTTTCTGATAAGGAGATCGGAGAAGAACTCCTGCTCGGTAACCTGAAGAAGGAATCTGACAACGTTGATGGCGTTTGCAGTAATATTGCTGTTGGGGCCGTAAGTCCAGTCAAAGGAATAAGTATGGCTGCTGTCTTCTGAATCGGTCCAGGTGAAGGTCAGGACATCGCCGTCGGTGAGGGCCTGATCGAGAACATAAGCGCCGCCGTTCAGGGTTATATCCGCTTTGAGAACGTGAGGAAGAATCTGAGTAGCGTTTCTGTTGAGGTTCGGAATGAAGAGCTGCTCCTGATAACCTGCAAGGGAAACTCTCGGAACTTCGAATGTATCAACATCGAAGAGCTCGAAGATCTTGCTCTCTTCAGTGTTGATGCCGCCCTCGGGTTCTTCGCCCATATACATATAGTCATAGGTTTCGCTTCTGAGTCTTTCGCCTGTTACTTCATCATAAACGGGCTGGCCGTTTTCGTCCTTTGCCCATTCCTCAGTCTTGGCGGGATCAAAGTAATATCCGAGTTTCTCGCGAAGCCATCTCTTGGTGATTCTGTTAAGAACCGGAACCGCTATGTTATTGTAAGCATAGAGAAGAAGAGGCTCAACGAATTCATAAGTCGGGGTGCCGTTTACGCTCATGCTGTAAACGTCGACTCTGGTGTAGGAAGCCTGGGGAGCTGCCGCACCGTTGGCAACACGGATGGCATCGCCGAGAGTCTGGGTTACCCAGCGGTCGGGATGAACATAGCCGTAGTAGTCATATGTGGCAGTATCGGGCTCGGCATCAGTAACAAGAGCGCCGTTTGCGCTGCCTGCATGGAACTCATATTCGGAATAAACAACATTGGAAGAGGTGTTGTCTTCGGAATAGAAGAGATCGTCAAGCTTTTTCCACTCGCCGAGAACGTAATGATTGAGAACTTCCTGGAGAAGCTTCAGGGGACCGTTCGTTCCGGTATATTCCGAAGGAACTTCGCCCTTGTGATCGAAATAGCTCCAGTCGTCTCCGCCGAAGCCGGTGAGACCATAAAGAAGACCTATAACAAGCTCACGGACGTCGAACTTATAGTCGGCGATAAAGCTGTCGAGAGCGCCGAGGCTGAGGGTGCCGGTAACATACTTATAGAGAATACCGGTCTCGCCTTTGGTATCGTCTCTGTCGGTGCCCTTGAGCTGACCGATAAGGTCGAGAACGTCCCAGAGAACCTTGAGATCGCCGCCGGCGTTGCTTCTCTTGGTATACTTGATTGAATGCTCAACCGCGGGAACAAGAGCCGCAGCATCGCCGAGAAGGCCTGCGTTGAGAAGATTCTGCACAGCCGCGCTGGCAAGAAGAGAATTGATACTGGTGACCGTTCCGTCGATGCTTTCGAGATTAAGCTGTCCGATATAAATATCGAGATTGATGTGCATCTCAGCAAGCAGCTGGTCAAGTCTGTCCAAAGCCATTGAAGCATACTGATCAACGGTGAAATTCGGGATATCAACATCATCGTATGTGACATCGCTATCGGAAAGATCGTTGCCTCTGTATTTGGCATAGGCAGAACCGATTACCGACATGGAACCGAAGATCATTACAACAGCAAGGATCATGGAGAGAATGCGTAATGATTTTTTCATAAACTACCTCCTTAGTTTTTAACCGGCAGATTCCTGTCTAACTCCTCCAGCCCTGACGGCTCTGGAACCGCCCGGGCGCTCGCCGCGACTGACCTCCCAAAATTTGCCAACGTCGTCGCCGCACATTCGAGCACAGCTTTTGCAGTGAACCGGATTCTGCCTTTGCAGTTTTCGGTAAGGGCCCCAAAAGGGGGCACTACGCCCTACAACTGCCTTTCGGTCGTATTTAATATAATACAAAGTCGCATTTTAAGTCAATAAAATTTGATTTCAAAAATTATTTTTGTAAATTCCTACGATTTTTCCATATTCGATTTGGTGAAATTTACCGCCGAAAACCGCCCGTTTTTCCCGAAAAAACCTGAAAATTTCCTGTAAAGAATGTTGACTTTACCGATTTTTCGCGCTTTCCAGAGCTTTTTGCTGTCTGTTCTGGGCTACTTGAAAACGGCCTTTTCCGGACTTTTTCTCTGTTCTTGCGTTACGAATCGCCGCATTCCTTGAAATATAAGGGATTTACTGCTTTTTCACAGCTGTTTTTTCTTCCCTGCGGAGCTCAGACAAAAAGAAAAAGCCCTTCGGGCGTGCGTAAAGTGATTTGCTTTACAAAATGCACCGAAGGGCCGATTTGATAATTGTGGAAATTTATTTTATAAAATAATATGAACCGAAATCCGATTTGCTGGATATCACTCTGTAAAGGTTATTGCCATTACAGAGTATGGAAGTAAATTTTGAGCGAATCGCCGTCATTAGTGG
>JAFZOE010000159.1 GCA_017552845.1 Clostridia bacterium | reverse complement strand
CCACCGCTTCACCAATGATCCCGTATCCGTCGGCGGCACGGTTTACTGGGATGTACTGCGCCTTTTTCACGAAATCAAGCAGAGCCTGATAAAGGCGAGAATTGCAGACTCCTTTGACAGCATAGGAATCGATACTTGGGGCGTGGATTTCGGCCTGCTTGATAAAGACGGCAGACTGCTCGAAAACCCCGTTCATTACAGGGATAAGAGAACGGCCGGACTCGTTGAAAAAGCCTTTGAAACCATCCCGAAAGAGCGCTTTTACGAGCTGACGGGCATTCAGTTCATGGAGCTCAACACCGTATTTCAACTCTATTCCCTCGCGCTGGAGAGAAAGGATCTGCTTGAGAGAGCCGATAAATTCCTCTTCATGCCCGATTTATTCGCCTATATGCTCACGGGCGAGCAGGCGACCGAGTATTCCATAGCAACCACCTCACAGCTCGTTGATATCAAAACAGGCACCTGGTGCTCCGAGATATTCGACAAACTCGGCATTCCTCAGCGCCTCGCGGGCGAAATAAAGCTTCCCGGCGAAGTCAGCCGCGCGCTGTCGCCCCTGATAAAAGAGGAATGCGGTCTGGAGGGCGATATCAGAGTCATAAGCGTCTGCGGCCACGATACGCAGAGCGCGATAACCGCCGTGCCGGCCGAAGAAAAGGACTTCATCTTCCTCTCGAGCGGCACCTGGTCGCTCTTCGGCACCGAGCTCGACGAGCCGATAGTAAACGAAACTTCGCTTGAGATGAATGTCACCAACGAGGGCGGATGTGAGGGCAAAACCGGATTTCTCAAGAATATCACGGGTCTCTGGCTCATTCAGGAGAGCCGCCGCCACTGGAACAGACACGGCAAGGATTATTCCTATGCCGACCTTGAAAAACTCGCGCTTGAGAGCGAGCCCTTCGCCCATTTCATCGATCCCGATTACGAGGAATTCGGCAAGATGGGCAATATACCGCAGAGAATCAAGGATTACTGCAAGAATAAGACCGGAGAATTCCCCGAAACAGACGGCGCAGTTGTCCGCTGTATCTATGAGAGTCTCGCAATGAAATACCGCGCAACCTTTGAAAAAATCAAGAGCTGCACGGGTAAGGATTATAAAGAAATTCACGTTATCGGCGGCGGTGTCAAGGACGGCCTGCTCTGTCAGATGACCGCGAACGCCTGCGGAGTTCCCGTAAAAGCGGGCCCGATTGAGGCGACCGTGCTCGGAAATATCGCGGTTCAGCTCATCGCGCAGGGCTGCATCAAGGATGTTGCCGAGGCGAGAAAAATCATCGCAAACAGCGAGAATATAAAGGTTTATTATCCCGAAAACACGGCGGAATGGAATGCCGCATATCTCAGATCAGGCAATAATTAAGAATTTACATAAAAGGAGCGTAATATTATGGCAAAAAGCAGACTTATCGGCGATTATCCCGCAATAGGCATCCGCCGTATCATCGACGGCAGACGCGGCCCTCTGAAGGTCAGGGAATCCCTTGAGGATCAGACCATGATGATGGCTCAGTCCGTAAAGAAACTCTATGAGGAAAACCTGCGCTATTCGGACGGCACGCCCGTCAGAGTAGTTATCTCCGATACCTCAATCGGCAGAGTCGCTGAGGCGGCTGCCTGCGAGGCGCAGTTCAAGAAAGAGGGCGTCGCAGTCACCCTCTCCGTCACACCCTGCTGGTGCTACGGCTCCGAAACGATGGATATGGACCCGACCACAATAAAAGGCATCTGGGGATTCAACGCAACCGAGCGCCCCGGCGCAGTTTATCTCGCCTGTGTTCTTGCCTGCCACGCCCAGAAGGGACTTCCCGCATTCGGCATCTACGGCAGAGAGGTTCAGGAGGCGGATGATAAGGAAATCCCCGCCGATGTTGAAGAAAAACTTCTCCGCTTCGCGAGAGCGGGCATTGCGGCTACCACAATGCGCGGCAAATCCTATCTCCAGATCGGTTCAATGTGTATGGGTATCGCCGGCTCGCAGATTACTCCCGATTTCTTCGAGGCGTATCTCGGAATGAGAGTTGAGAGCGTTGACGAGGTAGAGATTCTCCGCAGAATGGACGAAGGCATCTATGACGAGGAGGAATACCAGAAAGCGCTCGCCTGGGTCAAGGCAAACTGCCCCGAGGGCTTCGATAAGAACCCCGATTTCGTTAAAAAGAGCGATGAGCAGAAGGAGAAAGACTGGGAATTCACGGTCAAGATGGCATGCATCGTAAAAGATCTTATGAACGGCAACGACAAGCTTGCCGCCGAATTCGGCGAGGAAGCCGTCGGCCACAACGCCATCGCGGGCGGATTCCAGGGCCAGAGACAGTGGACCGACCACTGGCCGAATGCCGACTTCGTTGAGGCGATTCTCAACACTTCCTTTGACTGGAACGGCATACGCGCCCCCTATGTTTTCGCTACCGAAAACGACACTCTCAATGCCGCGAGCATGCTTCTCATGAGCCTGCTCACCAATAAAGCCCAGATGTTCGCAGATGTCCGCACCCACTGGAGCGGCGAGAGCATCAAGAGAGTTACAGGCTATGATATCGAAGGCCACGCGAAGGACGCGAACGGTCTTATCCATCTTATCAATTCAGGCGCCTGCTGCCTTGATGCCTGCGGCGAAGTCAAGGATGAAAACGGCAACGGCGTTATGAAGGAATGGTATAATGTCACCGAGGCCGATGTTGACAAGATGCTCAAGGCGACTGAATGGTGCGCTGCCGATAACGGCTATTTCCGCGGCGGCGGATATTCGGCCCGCTTCCTTACCAGAGCGGAGATGCCCGCCACTATGATAAGAATCAACTGGGTCAGAGGACTCGGCCCCGTGCTTCAGATTGCGGAGGGCTGGACCGTTGCGCTTCCCGATGAGGTCAGCGACATTCTCTGGAAGAGAACCGACTACACCTGGCCCTGCACCTGGTTCACTCCGAGAGTTACCGGCGAAGGCGCATTCGCTTCCGCTTATGACCTGATGAATAACTGGGGCGCAAACCACGGCGCTATCAGCTACGGCCACATCGGCGCGGATATAATCACCCTCGCTTCGATGCTCAGAATCCCCGTAGCCCTTCACAACGTCCCCGATGAAAAGATATTCAGACCCGCCTGCTGGGGCGCATTCGGAACCAAGGACCTCGAGGGCGCCGACTACCGCGCCTGCGAGAATTACGGCCCGCTCTACAGGTAAATTCTGAATGAGGAAAGCGGAATCCGGAATTATGATTAAGCTTTCCGTCGGATGCGGCGTATAAAAAACAGCCTTCTAAAACTGAGAGGGCTGTTATATTTATGTGCTTTCGCAGGGGGCGACGACCTCGGCGCCCCGCAACAGGATAAGCGAATCATTATGTGATTATTCTTCCGCTCTGCGGGTGTTTTTCATATTCCGAGCAGTTTTTCGGCGTTGCCGCCGAGAATCATTTTTTCGCTCTCTTCGTCGGGGGCGATTATTTTTACGAGCGCTATGCTGTCCGCGGGGTCGTTCCAGGGGGCGTCGCTTGCCATCAATATTCTATCCGCGCCGTGAAGTTTTATTATTTCTCTCGCGGCAACGGGCGGCAGAGTGCCGTAGCAGTAGGCGGTGTCAAGATAAACATCCCTGTCGCAGAGGTATTTCATCGTATTCTCGCAGTCCGAAAGTCCGCCGAAATGCGCCGCCACAACCGGCGCTCCGCCGAATGCGGGCAGAATTGTGCTCAGGCGTTCGGCTGAGCAGTGAACCGGATAGGGCAGTCCCATATCGAGCCCGCAGTGAAAAACGGTGATGAATCCGAGCTCTGCGATTTTTTCATATACCGGAATCATCCTCTCCTCATCGCAGAAGAAATCCTGATAATCGGGGTGGAATTTTATGCCCTTTATCCCCGCTTCCTTCAGCCGCTCAAGCTCCTCAAATATATCTTCGCTGTCGGGATGCACCGAGCCGAAGGGGATGACCCCTTCATAACCGAGCAGGGAAATCGCGAAGTCATTGACGCTTCTCTGCTGATGCGGATTTGTTGCGATATTGAGAATTACGCTGTAATCAACCCCCGCTCTTCTCTGCGTTTCAACCAGCGAGGCCGGTGTTCCGTTATGCGAGGGGTGGATGATTCCCGAGCGCCCGGTCAGGATTTTCATTGATTTTTCCGCTATTCTCTCCGGAAAACAATGTGTGTGAAAGTCAATAATCATTATTCGTTTCTCTTTCCGTGATTTTT
>JAFZOE010000158.1 GCA_017552845.1 Clostridia bacterium | reverse complement strand
TCGTAAATCTTGCCGACTGAGAGAGAGCTGAGCCCTGCCTTTGAAACGCAGTCAAGCAGGGTATCCGAAGGAGGTTCGAGCGAAAAATCGTGCCTTTTTGCGGTCCGCTCAAAATTCTCGGGGGAATCGCCGATAAACGGCCTTGCGATAACTCTGCCGACGGCATATTTTCCGGTGAGAATTTTACGCGCGATGCGGCAGTATTCATATAATTCTTCGGGCGGAACTATCGACTCATTCGCCGCAATCTGAAAGACCGAATCGGCGCTGGTATATACGATAAGTTTGCCTGTTTTTAAGTGCTCTTCGCCGTAATCCTTTATGACCTGAGTGCCCGAATAGGGTTTGTTGCAGAGAGTTCCCCTGCCGGTCTGCTTTTCGAATTCCGCAATAACTTCATCGGGAAAGCCCTCCGGAAATGTCGGCATCGGATTTTCGGCCACAATTCCGCCGATTTCCCAGTGGCCGATGGTCGTGTCCTTTCCGTCCGAAAGCTCGGCGAGGCGGCCATAAGCGCCAACCGGCGAAGGCTCATCCTCAAGAAAATCGACGCCGTCAATATTGAAAAGCCCGAGCTTTCTGAGATTCTTTATATTGAATTTTTCGCTTGCCGACACGGATCGCAGGGTATTCGCACCCTCGTCACCGAAATCTGCGGCGTCGGGCGCTTCGCCTATGCCGAAGCTGTCGAGCACAATGAGAAAAACGCGTTTCAATTCAATCACTCTTTCGCCTCAAGATGAGGTAAGTTCTCATATTCGACCGCGCTTTCGAGCGCGAGTTCCATCATCCGGGTAAAGGAATTCTGACGTTCCTCGGCTTCAAGCGCGTCAAACGGCTCATAGCACAGGTCGCTTATCGTGCATATTGCGAGCGCCCTCTTGCCGAAACGCAGAGCGGTCATATAGAGAGCCGCCGCCTCCATTTCAACCGCGAGGCAGCCCATCTTAGCCCAGTCAAGTGCAGAGCGCGTATCGTCATAATACACATCCGATGAATATAGAGAACCTGTTTTCAGCGGGAATTTCTTTTCGGCGGCAATCTTTTCGGTAATCGAGAGCAGGTCATAATTGCAGACCGCGGAAATATTGCCGTCAAGCCCGTATTGCCTGCCGAAGGATGAATCAGTGCAGGCACCGATGCCCGCGACTATATCGCGGAGCCTGCAATCCTTTGAAATTGAGCCGGCCGAGCCGATTCTGATTATATTCTGAACATCAAATACTTTATACAGCTCATAGCTGTAAATCCCCATTGACGGCATACCCATTCCGCTCGCCATTACGGAGACTTTGACGCCCTTGTAATATCCGGTGTAACCGTTTACTCCTCTGATATTATTTACAAGCACGGCGTTTTCGAGGAAATTCTCCGCGATGAATTTCGCACGCAGAGGATCGCCCGGCATCAGCACTGTTTTGCCGAAACCGATGTCATTGAGAATATTGATATGCGGAGTCTTTGTAAATTCCATATTATCACTCGCTTTCAAGCTGTTTTGCGATTTTTACTATTCTGCTCGTGCCGAGGCGGGAAGCGCCGAGAGAGATGAATCTTTCCGCATCCTCAAGCGAAGAGATTCCGCCTGCGGCCTTGATTTTTACGTGCGGGGCGACGTGCTGAGCAAAGAGTTTTATATCATCAAATGTGGCGCCGCCGGTCGAGAAACCGGTCGAGGTTTTGATATAGTCCGCGCCCGATTCCGAGACGATTTCACACATTTTGATTTTTTCCTCATCGGTCAGCAGGCAGGTCTCGATAATGACCTTGAGAAGCTTTCCGTTGCAGTGCTCCTTAACTGCCTTGATTTCATCGAGCACGAAGGCATAATCCTTATCTTTCAGCGCACCGATATTGATTACCATATCGATTTCATCCGCGCCGTTCTGCACGGCATCAAACGCCTGATAACATTTCGCGGCGGTCGTATCATAGCCGTTCGGAAAGCCTATGACGGTGCAGATTGCGAGCCTGTCTCCGACATATTCCTTCGCTCTCTTTACGAAAGAGGCGGGAATGCAGACACTCGCCGTGCCGTATTTTATGCCGTCGTCGCATATCTGTTTTATTTCATCCCATGTCGCTGCGGGAGCGAGCAGGGTGTGATCGCATTTTGAAAGGATTTCTTTTATATCCATAGTGTCTCCTTAATGGTTTCCAATAATGGTTAATGCCTTCCCCTGGAGGGGAAGGTGGGTGAGCGCAGCGAACCCGGATGAGGTGTTATAATCTCCTCAGGATATCCTCGCACACTCCGTCAAAATTATCGTTTATATCTGAATTTGCATATCTTACAACTGTCAATCCCAGGCTTTTAAGATAAGCATCTCGTCTTCTGTCATATTCAAGTCCTTCATCCATGAAGTGTTGCGAACCGTCAAGCTCTATAACTAACTTTGACGAAGCGCAATAGAAATCCACTATGTAGTTTCCTATTACTTTCTGGAGATTTACCGTAACCGGAAGTGATTTCAGAAAATCATACCAGAGATGCCGCTCTTCTTTTGTCATTTCATGACGCAGTTCCTGAGCAAACTGCTTTAGTTTTGGATTATTGGTTTTATTCAAATTCACACCTCATCCGACTTGCCTTCGGCAAGCCACCTTCCCCTCAAGGGGAAGGCTTTGTTTATACCTCAAACTTATATTTCAGTTCCTTTGATGTCTTTGCATAGGGATTCATGGCCTTGATATATGCGGTGTATTTACCCGGTTTTAACTTGCCTATATTGATTTCGTATTTATTATCCTCAAAAAGATACATGTATTTGCCGGAAAAGCTTGAGGAGTGGACGCTCTTCAGGCCGGCAAAGACCGATACCTTATAGCTCTCCGCGCAGTATTTATCCTCTGCGCCGGTGAAGGTCAGGATTGTATCGAGGTGCTCGTTCATGCGGGTTGAGATTTCCGTATTCTGCGGAAATACGGGCTTTCCGCCCGAGCGTTTCATTTTTGCAAATTTATATGCGTAATTCTTATCGGCGAGGCCGGTAAGATAATATTCATTGTCAAAGAATCTATCCGTGATGAGGTCGTATGAGAGAATTCTGACATTCCCCTGCGCATCCGCCTCGACTATATAAAACTGCGCCGCCTCGTGGAATTCATAGGGGAAATTGCCGGCAAAGCCGTCGAGGTCGGTTTCATAATAGCTCAGCGTGCCGCAGCCGAGGGCGGTATATTTATTCTGCCAGATTGAACGCAGGTCGTTCACGGGATAATGCGAATGGCCCGAGAAATTTATCATCTGCGGATATTTTCGGAATACTTTCGGGATATCCTTATCGCCCCAGCAGACGGAGCCGTAAATCGTGCGCTGCGGAGCGGGATGCTGAAACGTGAAAACGGGTTTCTTCCCGCTCTCTTTAACTGCCGAGGCAATCTCTTTATCAAACCACGGGAGCTTTGCTTTGAAGGTCCTGCCGTCTTCGGAATAGGAGCAGAGGACGAAGTGATAGCCGTTGATTACCTCATGCGTATCCTGGTTCGGCTGAATCTTTTCCTCAAACATCCTCGCGCCCTCAGAGGCGTCTTTATCGCGGTAAGCGATATATTCGTGATTTCCGGTGCAGATGAGGAACTTCGTTTCATCCTTCAGGTTTTCTTTTATGACCTTATTGAATGAATCATATTCAAAATCCCTGCCGCCGTCGGTCATATCGCCCGCTATGCAGAGAGCGTCAAAGCCCTTGTATTCCTGCTTTGCGGAGTAATCATACATGAAATTGATAAGCTTCGCGAGGCGCTCCTCCTCGGGATGCCTCTCCTCTGCTGTGGATTCTTTGCCGCTCACGTGGATATCGCTGCAGGCGGCAAAGCGCAGAACCGGCCTGAAATCCGCCGGAGCTTTGGGGAAAGCCTCAGTGCTTTTTCCGAACGAGGTAATAAGCGAATAATATGATGAGAGAGCTTTTGAAACAAATATTCTTGCGTTGTTTTTTACGGACTGCATACTAACCTCAAAAAAGAAGGGCAGAACGCATAACGAACTGCCCTGATATAACTTAAAATTTAGTCGAGAATCTCGCCCATGAGGCCGGGAACGGCGCAGGCGGCGTTGGATTCATCGGTATCGATATGCATCGCGAGAGCATACTTCGGGGAAACTCTGACGACAACATCGCTGAAGATAAGCGAACGGCCGTTGCCGCTGTCAACTTTCACAGAGACAAGCTGCTTATCCTGAAGGCCGTATTTCTCGGCATCCTCGGGGGTGGCGTGGATATGTCTCTGAGCGGCGATAACGCCCTCTTTGAGCTCAACCTCGCCGCAGGGACCTACGAGCTTGCAGGCGCCGCTGCCCGCGACATCTCCGCTCTCTCTGACGGGAGCGTCAACGCCGATTGAGCGCGCATCGGTGAGCGAAAGCTCAACCTGGCATTCGGGGCGGATGGGACCGAGAATCGAAACGGCGGGGAACTGTCCCTTTGAGCCGATGACGGCAACTCTCTCGTTGCTCGCAAACTGACCGGGCTGGGAGAGATCCTTTTTATGAGTTAGCTCAAAACCCTCGCCGAAGAGGATATCGAGCGCTTCTCTTGTAACATGAACGTGTCTCGCGGAAGTTTCAACAAGGACTTCTTTTTTCATTGTGAATGCTCCTTGTCAATTAATATTTGATGGTCCAAGAATCCTGAGTGCGGAACGGTAAAGTGGTATCGGTTCCGAAGTGGATTGTCCAGTAAAGATCTGAATTAGCGGATTCAACATGACCGGTCTTGGCATCAACAACAATCTTGAATGTGCTTGAAGGATATTCCATAGCGGC
>JAFZOE010000157.1 GCA_017552845.1 Clostridia bacterium | reverse complement strand
CCTTGGCCGTATCGACAATATCCTTGGAATACTTCATCCAGTCGGCGCAGAGAACGAGGTTTGCGGAGGAATAGATATCGCTCAGGCTCTGCTCCGGCTCAACGGCGACGGTATAGAGCGAATCGTTGATTTCCTTCGCGCGCTGAATAGCGGAATTTGTGAATTGAGTAGCCCTTGCGTAAACGATTGCGCCAACGGTTTCATCGGCGGCAAGCTCCTTGGAGAGCGTGATTATCTCTGCATCGCCTGCGACAAGCACGCGGCTGTCGGCATACTCTTTCACAATGACATTATCGGGATACTGAGCCTCGAGCACTTTGGCGGCTCTGTAATCTTCGGGATACTGGGCTTCGGGCGCGACGAGAATCGCAACCTTCTTATCGGGAAGCTTCAGCTCCTTTGAAAACTTCTCGGCCTTTTTCTTTTTGCCGCAGGAAGCGAGCGAGAAAACGAGAATTACCGCGAGCAATGCGGAAAAGATTCTTTTTAACATCTGATACTCCCCCGTCAATTTAATATTTGAGCGCTTCATTGCATTCTCTGAGAACATCCTCCGACACTTTCAGGACTTTTCTGTCATAGGAATAGATACCGTTGACCTCGAATTCAACATCGCTGACCTGAGTATAGACGGTAGCTGAAAGTCCTTTTTGAACAAGAGGAATAATCTGATTGAAATGAAGCTTTCTGTAAGCCTGCGAGAGATTTTCGCTGTTTTTATACTGAATATAACCGAACGAGCGCTTATAATTCCAAACATGGCCTTCAATATTCCAGCTGTAGCCGCCGTATTCGCTCAGAACAAACGGTCTGCCCGCCTGCCTTCTCGCGGTCGGCATATGAACCGGAGTGATATACTTATGACCGCTCTTGAAATCGGGGCCGTGCTGATCGTGCCAGCCGCTGGCGTGGTCCACGAGACGGCTCGGATCATATTCCTTGGTCCATTCGCCGATTCTCTTTGCATCAAACTGACCCCAGCCTTCATTGAAGGGAACCCAGGTGCAGATTGAAACGCAGTTGTAAAGATTATCAATTAGGCCTTTGTATTCCTCTTCGAATTCCTCGCGCCATTCGGGGAGGTCTCTGTTGAATACTTTATATTGATTGTCTTTTACGTGAACATTGATATTCGGGAACGCGCCGGCGTAAATGAGATTGAGCGGTTTGCCGCCGCTTATCATATCCTGCCAGACTATCATTCCGAGTCTGTCGCAGTGATAATACCATCTGAGAGGCTCTTCCTTGATATGCTTTCTGAGCATATTGAAGCCGAGGCGCTTCATTTCGGAGATATCAAATATCATTGCCTCATCGGTCGGTGGCGTAAGCTGGCTCTCGGGCCAGTAGCCCTGATCGAGCAGACCTCTCTGGAAATAGGGTTTGTTGTTAAGAGCGAGTCGCGGAATGCCTTTATCGTCCTTCATAATCGAGAACTTTCTCATTCCGAAATAGGATGAGACTTCATCCTCGCCGCCATTGAGCGATAATTCAAGATTATATAAAAACGGGCTTTCGGGGCTCCAGAGCTTCGCATCCGGAACAGGGATTTCACAATCGGGCTGAACTTCGCCGTCGAACACAGCGTTTTCGCCGTCAAGCACTTTTATGTTGAGTTTGCCCGAGCCGGTAATCTTTGCAGAAAGTTTTACAACGCCTTTATCAATATCGGGAGTGATTTTAACGCTGTCAATTCTGTTTTCGCTGACAGGCTCAATCCAAACGGTCTGCCAGATACCCGACGTTGCCGTATACCAGAAGCCGACGGGTTTCAGAAGCTGCTTGCCGCGCTGCTGATGGCCCTCGTTGGTCGGGTCGTATACCCTGACGATAAGCTCGTTTTCGCCGTCTTTAAGCAGATCGGTGATATCAAATTCAAACGGATTGTAGCCGCCCTTATGCGAACCGGCGGGCATTCCGTTGATATATACCCTGCATTCCCAGTCAACAGCACCGAAATGGAGAATCGCGCGTTTTCCCTTGAATGAATCATCAAGAGTAAAGCTTCTGCGATACCAGAGGCGCTCGAAGGGCTTCAAGGCTCTGTTTACACCGGATATATCGCTCTCAATCGAAAACGGGACCAGAATCTTTCCTTCATAAGTGGTCGGAAACTGCTCCGAATCACCGGTTACGGCATAATCATAGCTGCCGTTGAGACACAGCCAGTCTTTCCTTGCGAACTGCGGTCTCGGATAATCGGCGAGCGGACATTCCCTGTCAACCTTATCAAACCATTCTGTTCTTAAAGAATTCATTTAATTACTCCTTATCAACCCAATTTATAGAGCTTATCCAGGCGGTATCCGCTTGATGTATTAATAAAAGTATAGGTCTGCTTTTTTGTCTGTTCGCCCTTTTTGAAGGCGTATTTAACAGAAATCTTATCTTCTTTGTTTGAAACGATTTCGGCTGTGAAAGCGGGATCCATTTCCCATTTTTCGGAATCTTCAGCTTTTACCACATCGGCTTTAATGCAGAATTTGCCGTCAATCTCCGCATAGAAATCATATTCCTGCAGTATCTTCTCCACGCATTCGGGAGTGTAAACAACATTGAGCGAAGTCAGGAATTCGTCATAGGAAGCGAAGAGCGAATCGTTGACGGGAAGCCATTTTACGCCGTCTTTTTCTATCGGTTTTTTATCATCTGTCTTGAGCGTTGATGAAACAAATGAATAAGAATAAAAATTGAGATTTGCCATCACCAGCATTTTGAGCTGAGTCTTAAGCCCTTCGCCGATATAATCATCCTGCTTCGTTTCTTTTTTGCCGCAGGAGGCAAAGGAAAGAGCAAACACAAAACACAGAAACAAGGATAAGTATTTTTTCAAAACATATACCCCCTATTTTGTTAAGTATATAATACTACAAATAATATAAATAGTCAATCATTGAAATACTTGAAATATAAATTAAACTGTGATAATATATTTTTAATTGATTACAAAATACTCTACGGAGGATTGAATATGCTTACTTATCTTATCGGAAGCAATAAGATTATATATGCACTTGGAGCTGTGGCGGCCCCGCTTCTCTGCACTCTGTTTCTGAAGCTCTTTGCGGGAAAGCTCCCCAAGGATCAGGGAAGGGAATTCGCGGTTGACGGCAAAAAATCCGCCGGCAAAATCAGAGGCGCGGGAATTCTGTTTATTATATCGTTCATAATCTGCGCTCTGTTATTCGTCAAGGTCAGCGTTGAGTATGTTTTATATTATGTCCTGCTCTTTGCGGGAATGCTGACAGGCTATCTCGACGACCGTTCCGAAAAGCCCTGGGGCGAATATAAAAAAGCGATCTTCGATTTCATTATCTCATTCGGCACGGCATTCACTTTTGTCCATTTCAATAAGGAACTGCTCGGCATCGGCCTTTTCGGCCTGCATATAAACATTCATCCGGTAATTTATATAATTCTCGGCACTGCACTGGTCTGGCTGCTTATCAACGCCGTCAACTGCAGCGACGGAATTGACGGATTCTCATCTGTTCTGACCGGCATTTCCTATATATCCGCGGCGGCGGCAATTATAATCAGAAAAGGCGATTTCAATCAGGTCCTGCTCGTTGCTATTATGATTTTGACTCTTCTCCCCTATCTGTGGAAGAATTCAGAGCCGAGCACGATGATGATGGGCGACGCCGGCTCAAGAGCGCTGGGACTTTTCCTTGCGATTCTGATGATGAAAACAGGCAACGCGCTTCTCACAATCCCGCTCTGCTTCATGGTCTGCGTTGACGGCCTGCTCGGAATTCTCAAGGTATCGCTGATAAGATTCCTGAAGCTCAACGTGATGAAAAAAATCCGCACCCCCCTTCACGATCACTGCAGAAAGAATCTCGGCTGGTCCAATTCACAGGTCAGATACAGATTCTCAATAATCCAGATTGTAATATCGGTAATTACCTTGATCCTGATAAAATAAATAACAACAAGAAAACAGCGCTGAAGAATCAGCGCTGTTTGTTTATCCTCGTAATATTGATATAACAGATTATCAGAGCCGCTATATCGGCAATAACAGCAACGAAAAGCGGAACAACTCCGAGAATGCCGAGAACGGCAGCAATAAGCTTCAGAACAATCGCGGAGATAATATTCAATCTCATTGTTCCTGCCGATTTTCCTGCGAGCATCAGGGCATCCACAATACGCATGGGCTCTTTCGGAATAACAGATATATCTGCTTTTTCAGATTTTTTTACCGCATCATCGCCGCAGAAAACCGATACGCCTGCGCGGGAGAGCAGAGTGCGGTTTCCGTTATCACCGGCAACGAATATCAATTTGCCTTTACCGTCCGGGGAAACAAGAAGGCTTTTGCCTTCATTTTCGCCGGTAACAAAGCCGTCAAGCCTGACAGATGC
>JAFZOE010000156.1 GCA_017552845.1 Clostridia bacterium | reverse complement strand
GGAGCTCACAATCGCCGACACGCCCAAGGCCAAGACCAAATCCTCCGACGGCGGCCTGACTCCCGCGCAGATAGCCGAAAAGGTCCGCGCGAGCAATGTCGGCATCGTGGTTTACAGCAACCGCTCCACCAATTCGGCGGCAGGCGAAGGCAGCGGCATCATCATGGGCGAAAGCAGCGACAAATCGCATACCTATATCATCACCTGCGCCCATGTTATCAATTCCGCAGGCATCAAAGTAACGGTTCAGACCGAGGACGGCCAGTCCTACGATGCGGATATAGTCGGCTACGATACGAGAACCGACATCGGCGTTATCAAAATTGCAAAGACAGGTCTTCAGGCAGCTGAATTCGGCGATTCCGACAAGCTCGTTATCGGCGATCCCGTCTATGCGGTCGGCAACCCCGGCGGCGTTGAATTCTTCGGTTCGTTTACAGGCGGATTTGTTTCGGCAATCAACCGCCCCGTCAGCAGCGAAATCGGCTACACGATGAAGTGCATCCAGCACGACGCCGCAATCAACCCCGGCAACTCGGGCGGCATGCTTATCAATCAATACGGCCAGGTAATCGGCATCAATTCCCAGAAGATAGCCAGCACCCAGTATGAGGGCATGGGTTTCGCGATTCCGATTTCATCGGCGAAGGAGATTATCGACGACCTCATTCAGTATAGCTATATTCCCGACAGACCGAAGCTCGGCATCACCTATTATCCCGTCTCCGCAAGCACTCAGTATTATATGATTGCTCAGCTCAAGGGACTTCCCGCAGGCACGCTCATCATCAATGAGATCAGCGCCGATTCCTCGCTCAACGGCACCAAGGCGCAGAAATACGATATGATAACCAAGGTCAACGGCAAGGAACTCACGACCGCGGATGTGCTGATAAGCCTTATCGACAACGGCAAGGTCGGCGACAAGCTCACGCTCACGCTCTGCAGAGTCGGCAGCAACTACAGCGTTGAGGAATTCGAGGTCGAAGCGACCCTCGTCGAAGACAGGGGCGACGCCGAGCAGACCACCACCCAGCAGGTAATCGACCCGTTCGAATACTTCTACGGCGGCGGCAACGGCAGCAGCAACAACCCCTTCGATTTCGGATATTGATAATAAAATATAAAATAAAGGACAGGCTTGTGCCTGTCCTTTTATTATTGATTTTTGCCGTATCAGTTATTATATCCCGTATCGAGCGCCTTGAAGTTGATTTCCTTCAGGGCGGCTTTTCTTGCGGAAACGACCTTGTCGAGTGCCTTGTCGATATTGTCGTAGGGAACGACGCCGGTCTCCTTGATGACCTTGCCGATCATAATCATATTGGCGAGTGTCGGAGCCTCGATATCGTTCGCGAGCTTGGTCGCGGGGATGTAATAAACATCAACATCGGTTCTGTTGACCTTTCTCTCGATGAGGGTGGAGTCAACGAAAATCTTGCCGCCGGGAACTACCGCATCCTCATATTTATCAAGGGACGGGAGGTTCATGACTATAAGCACGTCGGGCTTTGAAACTATCGGCGAGCCGACGGGTTCATCGCTGATGATGACCGAGCAGTTTGCGGTGCCGCCGCGCATTTCGGGGCCGTAGGAGGGGAGCCAGGAGAGCTGCTTATTCTCAAGGAGCGCTTTGTAAGCGAGGAACTTGCCCGCGAAGAGCACGCCCTGACCGCCGAAACCGGCTATAAGAATCTCAGTTGTCATATTATTCGCCCTCCTTTGCGCTTCTGTCTTTGTAAACGCCGAGAGGATAGTAGGGAATCATTTTCTCGTCAATCCATCTGAGAGCGTCATCGGGTGTCATGCCCCAGTTGGTCGGGCAGGAGGAAACAACCTCGATAAGCGAGAAGCCCTTGCCGTTGACCTGATTTTCAAACGCCTTTTTGATTGCTTTCTGAGCCTGCTTTATATTCTTGACATTGTTGACCGCGACTCTCTCGATGTATTCGGGGCCGTCAAGAGTTGAAAGGAGCTCGCAGATTCTGATCGGGAAGCCCGCGGTGGTGACGTCTCTGCCGTAGGGAGAGGTCTGGGTGACCTGACCGGGAAGGGAGGTCGGAGCCATCTGGCCGCCGGTCATACCGTAAATAGCGTTGTTTACGAAAATGATTGTGATATTCTCGTTTCTTGTTGCGGAATGGACTGTCTCGGCCATGCCGATTGAAGCGAGGTCGCCGTCACCCTGATAGGTGAAGATGATATTCTCGGGCAGGCTTCTCTTGAGGCCTGTCGCAACAGCGGGGGCTCTGCCGTGGGCGGCTTCAACCATATCGCAGCTGAAATAGTTATATGCCATAACAGCGCAGCCGACCGGCGCGACGCCGATGGTTCTGCCTTCTATGCCGAGCTCGTCAATCGCCTGAGCGACGAGGCGGTGGATTATGCCGTGGGTGCAGCCGGGGCAGTAATGGAGCGGCGCATCGGTGAGTGATTTGGGTTTTTCAAATACGATTGCCATTATTCATTACCTCCTGCAGCTTTTTTGATTGCGTCGAAGACCTGATCGGGAGAGGGAATCATGCCGCCCGCTCTGTTGCAGAGAGTTACGGGAACTTTGCACTCGGCGGAGAGCGCGATATCCTCAATCATCTGACCCATTGAAAGCTCAACGGAGATGATTTCCTTGCAGTGGGTCGCCGCCTTTGCGATTGCATCCTTGGGGAAGGGCCAGATTGTGATCGGTCTGATGAGGCCGGCCTTGATGCCCTGCTTCCTTGCCTCGACAACGGCGTTTCTCGAAACGCGCGCGGCGATACCGAATGCGACTACGCATATCTCGGCGTCGTCCATCATGTATTCTTCGTATCTTGTCTCGTTTGCCTCGACCTGCTTATATCTCTCATAGCGCTCGAAATTCATCTTCTCGAGCTCATCGGGAACGAGGTAGAGCGAATTGATGATATTGTGCTTTCTCTTCATCTGAGTTCCGGTTACCGCCCAGGGTTTTTCAATCATTTCGGGAGCGGTTTCGGGAAGCTCGACGGGCTCCATCATCTGGCCCATTGTGCCGTCTGCGAGAAGCATGGCGGGCATGCGGTATTTATCCGCGAGGTCAAATGCGAGGCCGGTTAAATCCGCCATTTCCTGAACGGAAGCGGGGGTGAGGACTATCAGATGATAATCGCCGTGGCCGCCGCCCTTGGTCGCCTGGAAATAATCGGACTGAGAGGGCTGGATGCCGCCGAGACCGGGGCCGCCTCTCTGGACGTTGACTATCAGCGCGGGAAGATCCGCGCCTGCGATATAGGAGATACCCTCCTGCTTGAGCGAAACTCCGGGGCTCGATGACGAGGTCATAACTCTCTTGCCCGTGGAGGCAACGCCGTAAACCATATTGATTGCGGCGATTTCGCTCTCTGCCTGGAGGAATACGCCGCCTTCGATTTTGGGCATTCTCTTTGCCATGTATGCGGCGAGCTCCGTCTGCGGAGTGATGGGATATCCGAAGTAATGGAGACAGCCGGCTCTGATGGCGGCTTCGGCTATCGCCTCATTACCTTTCATAAGAACTTTTTCAGCCATGTCTGCACCTCACTTCTCTACCGTTATGACGCAATCGGGGCACATGGTCGCGCAGAAGGCGCAGCCGATGCACTGAGACTGATCGGTCATTTCGGCGGGGGAATGTCCCTTTTTATTTATTTTATCCCTGGCGATAACGAGAATATGCTTCGGGCAGGCGCTGACGCAGAGTCCGCAGCCCTTGCACATATCCGTATCAAAGGTTACTTTAGGCATGTAAACACATTCCTTTCTCAATAGTATTTTGCCTGTAAATCAAGCGGAAGAACGTTTTCGATACCGAGCGTCTCCGCGATATTTCTTTTTGCGGTTGTCATAACCACGGGCAGGCCGCTCATTGCGGCAAGTTCTTCGGCGAGCGGAATCTTTTTGAGAATATCTTCCGCCGCCGTCTCGTCGCCGAGATTTGAATTATTGACAATGCCGGTGAACGGAACTTTTCCTGCCGCCTCGATTTCTTTCATCACTTCAAAGGCGTCGGCGGCGTTCGCGGTCAGCGGTCTGTAAAAATTCGCGACAAAGAAGTTGTCAAAATCGTTTTCCTCAAGAATCAGCGGAGCGAATCTGCCGAGGGCGTAGGCGCCTCTGTCGTCGCCGCCTATATCGAGCACGGCGTAGGATTCTTTGAATTCAAACAGGCCGTAAAGCTCCTGAGGCAGAGCGGGGAGATCGATATTCGTATTCGCGTAATGCGGGGAAATCAGCTCTATTCCCGCCTCGCCGAGCTCCTTTTCGCTGTCCTTGGTGCGAAAATACGGATTTACGATATCCATATCCGCAATTTTTACATTTTTGCCGAGAGCGCGTTTAAGATAAAACGCGTAGTTTACCGCGGCGTTGGTCTTGCCCGTGCCGTAGTGGCCGCAGAAGAGGGTTACTCTTTTCGGGGTAAGATTCAGCATACCTTGTGAATCCAGCCGTATTTATCCTCGAGCTTGCCCCACTGGATGCCGGTGAGCTCGTCATAGAGCATCTGGGTAACTTCGCCGATCTTGCCGTTGCTGATTTCGAATTCGTCTTCCTTGTAGCTGAGCCAGCCGATCGGGGAGACAACGGCTGCTGTGCCGGTGCCCCACGCCTCTTCGAGGGTGCCCTGTCTCGCGGCGTCCTCAAGCTCATCGATGGAGAGCAGACGCTCGGAAACGGTGTAGCCCTTTTCCCTGAGAAGCTCGCAGCAGGATTTCCTGGTGATGCCGGGAAGGACGGAGCCGGTCAGCTTCGGAGTTACGATTTCGCCGCTGATCTTGAACATAACGTTCATTGAGCCGACTTCTTCGATATACTTTCTCTCAACGCCGTCAAGCCAGAGAACCTGGGTGAAGCCCTTCTCCTCTGCCTTCTGACCTGCGCGAAGGGATGCCGCGTAGTTGCCGCCGCATTTCGCGTAGCCGGTGCCGCCTCTGACAGCTCTGACATCCTCGGCCTCGATGGCGATTTTAACGGGGTTGATGCCCTCTGCGTAGTATGCGCCCGAGGGGGAGAGAATTACGATATACTTTGCGTTGTGAACGGCGTGAACGCCGAGGTTCTCGTCGTTGCCGATCATAAAGGGTCTGATATAGAGCGAGGTGCCTTCGGAATGGGGAACCCAGTCCTTCTCAAGCTCAACGAGGGTGTCGAAAATCTTGAGAGCGAAATCCTCATCAATCTGGGGCAGGCAGAGACGCTCTGCGGAATTATTCATTCTTCTGATGTTTTCAATAGGACGGAAGAGGGCGATATCGCCGTTTACCGTTCTGTAAGCCTTGAGACCTTCAAAGATCTCGGTGCCGTAGTGGAGAACGCTTGCTGCGGGGTGAATCGGAAGATAGTCGAAAGGAACGATTCTTGCATCGTGCCAGCCCTGATCGGCGGAGTAGTCCATTACGAACATATGGTCGGTAAATACTTTGCCGAAACCGAGTTTCGATTCATCTGCGGGCTTTGCCTTCGGAGCAGTTGTCTTTGTGATTTTGATTTCCATATCCATAGTTTACATCCTTTCTTATGTGAATTTAATTATAATTGATTTCTCATTATCTTGCCGCTGGTCGTCTTGGGAAGCTCATCCCTGAAAACGACGAGGCGGGGATATTTATAGGGCGCCGTGTGAACCTTGACATAGTTCTGAATTTCCTTCTTGAGCTCCTCGGTGCCCTCGGTGCCCTTGGTGAGCACGATGCTCGCCTTGACAATCTGGCCTCTGACCGGATCGGGAGCGGGGGAAACGCCGCATTCGAGAACATAGGGAAGTTCCATGATGACGCTCTCAATCTCGAAGGGGCCGATGCGGTAGCCGGAGGACTTGATGACATCGTCAACCCTGCCGACATACCAGAAGAAGCCGTCCTCATCCATCCACGCCGTGTCGCCGGTATGATACCAGCCGTTGCACCAGGTCTCCTGAGTT
>JAFZOE010000155.1 GCA_017552845.1 Clostridia bacterium | reverse complement strand
TTCAGATCGCCGCAATAGATGACGGGTTTATTCTCATCGAGCGATTTGATATACGCCCTGAAATCGTCTTCCCATTTCATCCTGTAATCGAGGCGCCTGAGGCCGTCCTGGGAATTCGGAACATAGACGGTGACGAAATAATAATCCTTGAATTCAAGGGTAATCACCCTACCCTCGGTATCGTGCTCGGCAATATCAATGCCGTAGGCAACGTCGAGCGGCTTTTCGCGGGTGAATATTGCCGTTCCCGAATAGCCCTTTTTCTCGGCGTAATTCCAATACTGATGATAGCCGGGCAGATCAAGCTCCACCTGGCCCGCCTGCACCTTCGTCTCCTGAAGGCAGAGAATATCCGCATCAAGCGAGGCGAAGCTCTCATAGAAATCTTTATTTATGCAGGCACGGATGCCGTTGACATTCCAGGAAACAAATTTTTTCATAGCACACTCTCCCATTATATTTGATTATTATATCACAGCCGCGGAGATATGTCACGCATTTATTTATAAAAACAGAATAATTAACAAATTTATAAAATATTATTCTTTAATAAGATAAAATAATCAAATTTACTTGACAAATCAAGCATAATGTTGTATTTTTATAGTTACGATGTTGCTCTTTATATTCATATTGTATAAAAGCGGCATACCAAAAAGAAAAATTAGTTCAGGAGGACAAAACATGAAAAAGTTACTTGCAATCCTTCTTGCTCTGACCCTTGTTATCGGCCTTGCCGCCTGCGGCGCAAAGACCGAGGATGAGACCACAGAGCCCACCTCAACCGAAGAAGTTACCGAAGAAATCACCGAAGCTCCCACCGATGAGGTAACCGAGCCCACCGACGAAGACGAATCCACCGAAGCTCCCGATGAGAGCAAGGAAGACGCTTCCGAAGATGAAACCAAAGAAGAAGAAACCACCGAAGAAGAGAAGAAAGAGTTCAACTCCACCGACGCTAAAGAAGTAGTTGAGTTCTACAACGCAGCACGTAAGGCCACCAATCCCGCTCCCAAGGGCCATCAGACCATGGCTCTCTCCGGCGAGATCACCGGCGACGGCGTTATCGGCGTTCTCCTCAGCGTTCTTCAGCCCGCAGCTGAAAAAGCTCTTTCAAACAACTCCAAGGATACCGACTGGATCCCCGCTCACGATCATGACGACATTCTTCCCTCCGACGTTACCTCCGCCAAGGCTACCACCAAGGACGGCGTAACTACCGTTGAGCTTAAGTTCAAAGATCAGGTTGACGGCCCCGACACCAGCAAGGGCCCCGTAGAGCGCGGTATCAGCACTCTCGGCAGCATCGACAGCGCACTCAGCGAAATGGGCGCAGAGATCACCGAAGGCAGAGACACTGTTAAGCTTACCTACACAGACGCTTATCTTACCGCTAAGATTAAAGACGGCAAGATCATCGGCGGCACATGGCATTATCTTGTAAAGATTAATGTCGGCAATGCTAAGGGCAAACTTGGCGTCAGCCTCACTCTCAAGAACATCAAGGCTGCTGTTGACTACAAGGTTGTTATCTGACCGATATAAATAATTCCGGCGCGGTTCAATGAACCGCGCCTTTCTTTATTATAAAAGCATATTAAAACTCCTCACGGTTTCCCGTGAGGAGTTCTCTGTTATCTGTCAATCAGACCAGCTCAATGATGCACATCTCTGCGGCATCGCCCCTGCGGGGACCGGTCTTGATTATACGGCAATAACCGCCGTTTACTTCCTTGTACTTGGGAGCGATTTCATCAAAGAGCTTCTTGACCACGTCTTCTTTGGTGACGTAAGCCAGAACCTTGCGCTTTGAGTTAAGGGAATCATCCTTGGCAATGGTGATCATCTTCTCAGCCATTGCGCGGACTTCCTGCGCTCTTGTAACGGTGGTCTCTATTCTGCCGTTTTCCAAAAGATATGTGACAAGGCCTCTGAGCATCGCTTTGCGATGGTCGCTGCTGCGGCCGAGTTTTCTGGTTCCGGGCATTCAGTTCACACTCCTTGTTAGTTAGTCGTCATCCCTGCGAAGGTCAAAGCCGAGTGAATTGAGCTTTGCAACAACTTCGTCAAGGGATTTTCTGCCGAGGTTACGGACTTTCATCATTTCTTCTTCGGTCTTGGTAATAAGATCGCCGACAGTGTTATACTGGGCTCTCTTAAGGCAATTGAACGAACGCACAGACAGGTCAAGTTCCTCAATGGTCATCTCAAGGACTTTTTCCTTTTCGTCATCCTGCTTAGTAACCATAACCTCTGTCTCATAGGCCTCATCCGAAAGAGTCCTGAAGAGGTCGAGATGCTCGTTGAGAATCTTGGCACCAAGAGATACGGCTTCCCTGGCTGTAATGGTTCCGTTTGTCCACACTTCAATAGTAAGCTTGTCAAAGTCAGTAATCTGACCGACACGTGTGTTCTCGACTGTGTAATTAACCTTTAATACCGGCGTATAGATCGAATCAATTGCGATAACGCCTATGATGGGCTTTAAGAGCTCCTTATTCTTTTCCGAAGAAACATATCCTCTGCCCTTATCACAGGTGAGCTCCATGCTGACGTGAGCGTCCTCATTAAGGGTGGCGATGTGCAGCTCGGGATTGAGGATTTCAACCTCTGAATCTGTCTTGATGTCACCGGCGGTGATTTCACCCTCGCCGGAAGCGCTGATATAAAGCGTCTTGGGACCTTCGCCGTTTATCTTCAGGATTATATCCTTCAGACTGAGAACGATTTCGGTAACGTCTTCCTTAACACCGGGGATGGTGCTGAATTCGTGAAGAACACCGTCAATCTTTACAGATGTGATAGCGTATCCGGGTAAAGAGGAAAGAAGCACTCTTCTCAGGCTGTTGCCGAGAGTGCGGCCAAAGCCGGACTCAAGAGGAGAAACTATAAATCTTCCGTATTTACCGTCGGCTGTGATTTCGGCAGTATCAATTCTGGGCTTTTCGATACCAATCATTTCAAAACCCTCCTTATATAAGGCAGGAATAATTCCTGCTGTAAGCATTCAAAAAAACGTCTGACAAACGCCTTTGTGTATGCCCGTAAAGGGCACACACGGCATCTTTTATTATTTGGAATAAAGCTCGACGATAAGATGTTCCTCAACCTCAAAGTCGATGTCGTCCCTTGCGGGCATGGCAACGATTTTTCCTGAGATTCCATCTTCATTCTTTTCAATCCACTTCGGAACGAGAACTACGGGTGAGTTCTCACCGGTAAGAGAAGTGAAGAGAGCGTTGGTCTTGCTCTTTTCGCAGATAGCAATTACTTCACCGGGCTTAACAAGGTATGACGGGATGTCAACGCGCTTGCCGTTAACGGTGAAATGACCGTGGTTGACAAGCTGCCTTGCCTGGCGGCGGGTTGCTGCAAATCCGAGACGGAAAACAACATTATCGAGACGGCGCTCGCAGAGAATGAGGAGATTCTCGCCTGCTTTACCCTGCATTTTGGTTGCCTTCTCATAATATGAAGCAAACTGCTTTTCAAGAATGCCGTAAACAAACTTAACCTTCTGCTTCTCGTTATACTGCACTGCATATTCGGATTTCTTTCTTCTCATCTGGCCCTTGGGGTTGCGGAAAGTATCCTTGCCCTTGTAACCCATTACCTGGGGAGAAAGGCCGAGTGCCTTACAACGCTTGGCTATAGGCTGCATATTTCTTGCCATTTAGTGAATCCTCCTTCTTCAGAT
>JAFZOE010000154.1 GCA_017552845.1 Clostridia bacterium | reverse complement strand
GGGCGCGGGTCTCCGGTGGAGACCTCTGCCGCAGGCAGAAGCGCCGACCGAGCCGACAGGCGAGACCGGATATCATCCGCCCGCCCCGGGATATGCGGAGCATAAACGGCAATATTAAATATAAAACCCCGCAGGACATATCATCCTGCGGGGTTGCTGTTTTTATTTCTTTTTCTTTGTCTTCGGTTCGGGAAGGTCCGCGGCCACGGCGGGAATCAACTCTGCCAGAAATTCCCTGCTCTCCACATTGTCAACGAGCAGCATCTCCTTCGCGCCCTCATACGGCAGTTCGTATTCAGCTTCCGGCATAAGCTTTTTTTGCCGACACCGTGGGTTTTACGAGAAATCTGTCGTCATATATTCCGCCGACAACCTTTCCGCAGTAATAGACTATGTATTCGCCCATCATTGCGCGGAACGCAATCCCATCAAGTTCCGAGAGCTGTTCCTGTATGAATTCAAAATAACTTTTGCTCGTAGCCATAATTATATTCTCTCTTTCATCCATTCGTCAAGAAGATTCATCTGTTCCGCGGTATGAAACCAGTGCTCTCCGCCTTCCATAACGGTAAGGTTTGCGCTTGCTTTCCGGGCGAAATCTTTTATCGTTTCATAATCGGTGAGATTGTCTTCGCTCCCGTAAAGTATATCGGTCGGAACGCTCCGGTCAACGGGATTCTCTCTCACATAAGTCAGATAATCCCATGAAAGCGTCTCGCCGAAGGCAGTCTCGATTGTTCTTTTTTCACGCAGTTCGGCTTCTGTCACATTCGACCAGGCCATCATATTGAGAATCAGTTTTTCCATATTTACTATGGGCGAAATAAAAAACGCCTTGCGGATTTTTGGCTTTTCGGCATTCATTGAAAAATATGCGCCCATGCTGTTTGCAATCAGAATAATGCTTTCATATTTTTCCGCCGCTTTATTGAAATATGCCGCAAATTCCTCTTTTGCCTCCCAAGGCGTCTGCGCTTTGTAATCAAAGCCGATGACATCGAAGCCCGGGAAAAGAGGTCTGTAATGCTCCGCCTCGCCGGCGCTGCCGCCTTTGCCGTGAATATAGATAACGGCATTTTTCTTTGCTGTTGATTTCAGCCAGTCCTCTTTTGTCAGCAGGTTTACATGGCCGGTGCGTTTCTCGTTCAGCAGTTTAACATCAAGGCCTTCGGTAGTGTGATGATAAACAAAGCCGAGTTTTTCCTGAACCCGCTTTGACTTCACATTGCCGTCATAGTATCCGCACCAGACTCTTTCAAAGCCCAATTCTTCAAAACCGTGACGCAGAATTTCACGCGCGGCTTCGGGAATCAGCCCCTGCCCCCAATACGGGACGCCTATCCAGTAGCCTAGCTCCGCCTCGTCATCTTCTTCGGCGAGGTCGCAGTGAGTTTTCAGCCCGATGCTGCCGACCGGTTCGCCCGTTTCTTTCAGCACGACGGCGTAGGTCTCGGGTGCGGAAAGTATTCCTTTGATTATTTCGCGGCTGCTTTCAACGCTTGCGTGCGGCGGCCAGCCCGCAGGCGGGCCCACGCGCGGGTCGCTCGCGTATTTATAAAGGCTCTCGGCGTCGCTTTCTTCCCACGGGCGCAGGATCAGCCGTTTGGTATATAAAATCATCTGATATCTTCCTTTGCTTTGCAGGGCACGGTTTCCCGCGCCCTGCTGTTTGTTCGCTCAGAAAATCTGCCCGGGCAGTTTCAGTTTTTCTTTGGGCGGGAACAGCCGGTCGAATTCCTCAACCTCGCCGTCATCCACATAGTAGCCCTGCGGAGTCTGATAAACTCCCGTAACATCATCGAGATAACCCGGAATCAGTTCCTTGCAGAGAAAGAAAGAGTCATCCTCTCCTTCGGGTAAATCGTGATATCTTATGCCGAAATTTCGGGCATAATCGAAACCGCTTTTACCGTAAAAGGCGATATTTCCTTCAAAGAGGACCGCTCCGAAGCCGAGTTCTTCTGCGCGTTCAAGCGAATAATCCAGCAGGATTTTGCCAAAGCCCCTGCGTTTCAGCGCGGGAGTTATACATATCGGTCCCATTGTCAGAGCGGGAACAATACCGCCCGCTTCGGATTCGATGACGGTTTTCATAAACATATTCTGGCCAATGATTTTTCCGCCGGTTTCCATCACGAAATCAAGTTCTTTTATGAAAGCCGGATCATCGCGGAGCACGTGAATCACATAGTGCTCAAGGCAGCCCGGTCGGTAAACATTCCAGAATGCCTCTCTTACAAGGCTTTCAACCTCTGCATAATCTTCTTTATTTTCCAAACGAATGGTGATGTCATTTATATTCATTGTTTTACCTCCTGAAAATTGTTGACTTCAATGGGGGAGGTTCGCCTGATTGTCCTGTGAACCTCCCGTTCAGCGGGCAATCACCGTTTTGTTGCACTTTCTCAAAAAGCACTCTCCTGAAAATAAAATTTTTATAATACGCCCGAAGGCGGTATTATCATAACTTAATCTGAAACAGCCCGTGTCTGTTGCAGTATGCGGAGAATTTATCAACGCGGTTTATTCTGAATCTCGCTTCGGCATTCCCTTCGGGATAGAGTTTCACAAACTGCACTCCGTCATCCGAGACAGCGGCTATAAATGAAATATAATGCTCCTTTGTCATCGGATGATTAACGGTAACATAGTATTCGTCCTCTGATATTTCTTTGTGAATCAAATGCCCGTCATCAGCGGTTTCCGCCTCAAGGGGCGGCAGAGTGATTCCGCAGCAGCCGACAAGAGCCTCACCGCTCGCAAAAATCACATTCCCGCATACCGGGCATACATAGAATCTGCTCTTTGTCATATCGGATGAGCGGTTGAGATTACGGATATCTTCGCCGTTCAGCAGTTCGATGACGGATATTCCGAGCGCCTGAGCGAGCGGCTCAAGCAGGCTGATATCCGGGAATCCCTGCCCCGTCTCCCATTTGCTGACCGCCTTGCTGCTGACAAAAATCTTCTGCGCCAGCTCCTCCTGCGTCATTTTCCTGCCCTCGCGCAGTTTGCGTATTACGGCTCCGGTAACATATTTATCCATAGTTTTTACCTCCTTTGCCGTAATACTATCACGCGCCCCGCGCCGAATCAACCTACGCAGCGTAGAGAGGGGAACCGGTCAATCATCATAATCCGCGCGCGAGCGCAGATTTTCATAAAACTCATAGGGGACGAAGAGAGAGCCCTTGCCCGTTCCCAACGCGATATCCGGCTTGGTCCCACCGTGGAAATCCGAGCCGCCGCTCTGAAGCAGCCCGAATTCTTCGCAGAAGGAAACCGAGGTCGCGATATCTTTTTCATCGTATTCGCTGTATCTTGTTTCAATGGCGTCAAGCCCTGCGTTCTTGGCCTCGGGCAGAAATTCTCTCATCTGTTCGGCGCTCATACTCAGCAAACCGTGCGCCATAACGGCCGCCGCGCCGTAGGTC
>JAFZOE010000153.1 GCA_017552845.1 Clostridia bacterium | reverse complement strand
CCTTCCAATAGCAGGTGTAACTCACGAATCTGTCAACAGCATAGAAAGATGAAGCGGCATAGGCGTTGACATCGCCGGGCTTATCCCCGAACCTGCCCGCAAGATACTGCTTGACGAGAATGCAGGCATCGTCTTCGTAATTCGGGAGTTTAATATATGTGAAGTCCCTGTCCTCAGCTTCAAATTTCTTTTCAAGGAGTTTTTCCTGAGTGGATTTACCGCTGCCGTCAAGACCTTCGATAACTATCAGCTTACCCTTCATAACCGCCTCCGGATGAATAACGAGCTTAAAGCTGCAGAAACAAGCCGTAATTTGCTCATTATAATTCATTTTATTATAACAAAGAGTATTTAAATATTCAAGTATTAAATGTTAACAAGAATCGTTGACTTTTATTTTTATTAGTAGTAAAATTAACTGAATATTTTTTTCGAGGTGCGAAAATGAAAATTGACAGACTTGCAGGCGACAGATTCAAAGAAAGACCTTCCGATTGCGTTATCGACAGCCACGCCCTTATGGTAAGAGGCGGATATATGAAAGGCGTCGCAAACGGTATCTATTCATCATATATGCCCCTGCGCAGAATCACAAGAAAAATTGAGAATATCATCCGCGAAGAAATGGATGCAATTGACGGCCAGGAGGTTCAGTTCCCGGTCGTTATGCCCGCTTCCCTCTGGTCCGAGAGCGGCAGATATGAGAGCATCGGCAGCGAGATGGCGAGATTCAGCGACAGAAACGGAACTCCGATGGTGCTAGGCATGACGCACGAGGAGGCAGCCGTTCAGCTGGTCAGAGAATACGCGAACAGCTATTCCAAGTATCCCTTCATGATTTATCAGATTCAGACCAAATTCCGCGATGAAGGCAGACCGAGAGCCGGTCTTATCAGAGTGCGCGAATTCACAATGAAGGATGCTTATTCATTCCATACATCACAGGAAGATCTGGAAAGATATTATCAGATCTGCTATGACGCATATAACAGAATCTTTGCCCGCTGCGGTATTCCCGAGGTCGTTACTGTAAAATCGGATTCGGGTATGATGGGCGGCAGCATTTCTCACGAATATATGCTTCTGACTCCTGTCGGCGAAGATTCAATAGCAATCTGCTCCGAATGCGATTACAGAGCTAATATGGAAGCTGCCGAGAGCATTATCGAGAACAAATGCGAGGGCGAGGATATGCCGCTCGAGCTGGTTTACACCCCCGATATTCACACTATAGAGGATATCTGCAATTTCCTTCATACTCCGCTTGAAGAAAGTTGCAAGGCAGTTATATACCAGAAGAATATGACGGATGAATATGTTGTTATTTTCATCAGGGGCGACCTTGATGTCAACGAAACAAAGCTTACGAACTATCTGGGCGAAGCAGTTCATCCCGGCGAGGTGACCGAGAATTGCGGTCTCTATGCAGGATTCACCGGTCCTTACAACATTAACAGAGAAAAATTCACGGTATTATTTGATAAATCTCTCGAGGGAACGCATAATCTCTCCTGCGGCGCTAATCAACCTGATCATCATTATACAGGCCTCAAGATTTCACGCGATGTAGGTGAAGTTGAATACATTGACCTTGCGAAGATTACCGAAGGCGGCATCTGCCCGAAATGCGGAAAACATTCAATCACCATTTCGAGAGGTATAGAAGTCGGCAATAACTTCCAGCTCGGCACCAAGTATACTAAATCAATGAATATGCAGTATCTCGACAGCGAGGGTAATCTGAAGTATCCGATTATGGGTTGCTACGGCATAGGTGTCGGCAGGCTTGCGGCCTCCGTCTGCGAGGCGCACCATGACGATTTCGGCCCGATATGGCCGATGAGCATCGCCCCCTGGCACGTTGAAATCTGCTGTCTCAGAGCCGACGACGAGGAATGCAAAGGTGTTTCCGACAAGCTCTATGAAGATATGCTCAAAGAAAAAATTGAAGTAATTTATGATGACAGAAACATAAGACCCGGAGCAATGTTCTCAGACGCAGACCTGCTCGGAATTCCGCTGAAGGTCGTAGTAAGCCCGAGAAATCTTGCAGAAGGCGTCTGCGAAATCAATTCCAGAGACAAGGAAATAGCCGAGAAAATTCCCGTAGCAGAGGTTATTCCGTTTGTCAAATCAATTATCGAAAAGAGAATTGCCGAAGGTAAATAATTAAACAAGATTTAATTTCCGCGAAAGGAGGAATGGTATGAACCGATATCCGATGGTTTTCGTTCACGGCTACAACGGCTGGGGCTCGGGAGAGGGACTGAACGGCCTGCTTCCCTATTGGGGAGCTACAACCGGCGACCTGATGAAACACCTGATTTTCAAGGGATACGATTGCTATTCCGCCTCGGTCGGACCTGTTTCGAGCGCCTGGGACAGAGCATGTGAATTATATGCTCAGCTCACAGGCACAACAGTCGATTACGGCGAAGTCCACAGCAAAAAATCAGGACACAAAAGATTCGGCAGGACTTACACAAAACCTCTTTTTGACGGTTGGGATGAATCCAAGAAAGTACATCTGATCGGCCATTCCTTCGGCGGCACAACTATCCGTCTTCTCACGCATCTGCTGACTAACGGATGCGAGGAGGAAGTAACCGCATCCGGTGAGGATGTCTCCCCTCTTTTCACCGGAGGAAAAGAAAACCTGATTGCGAGCGTTACTACAATCTGCACTCCGCATAACAGCTCGTCAATCTACAAAATGGTAAAATCATTTAAACTATATGAGTTTATGTTCCTGATTACAGCCATATACTGCGGAACTCTCGGCAGGACAAGAATCAACGGAAATCTTGTTGATTTTCATCTTGAGCAGTTCGGCCTTACGAATACGCCCGGCAAAAAGGACGCAGACAGCTATATGAGAAGCATAATGAGATTTCTTAAAAACAGCAGCGACACCTGCGAGCATGATCTTCTGCCGAGCAGCACAGAAAGCATCAACAATACGATTAAAATAAGCCCCGATGTATATTATTTCTCTTATGCGTTCAATTCAATGACGGGCAGTAAACTTCCGATGCCCATAATCGGCTCAAATCCTGTTATCGCTCCTCTCGGATTCTGGATGGCGCATCAGAAGAAGTTTACTAACGAGATTACCGGCCAGTTTTACGGAAAAGAATGGAAGCCTAATGATCTTCTCTGCAACACGGTCTCTGAAAAATATCCTTTCGGCGAACCTCATACGGACTATTACGGTAAGGACGTAAAGCCCGGTATTTGGAATTTTATGCCTGTTCAAAAGGGCGATCACGGCACGGCAATAGGTCTGTTTGCAGACAGAAGAAAAACGCAGTCGTTTTATATTGAGCTTGCGGAGTTACTCTCGAGCCTTGAAAATTAAAAGGAGAATGAAAATGGATAAGAAACTTGAACCTCTGTTTACCCCGTGGAAAATAGGAAACTGCGAAATCAAAAACAGAATAGTCCTTACCAGTATGGGCGGCACTGACCTTTTCGGCTGGATGGAAAAACACCATTTTGACAAAGACGGCGCTGAATTCATTATGAGAATAGCGCAGAACAATGTCGGCCTCATTCTTCCCGGCTG
>JAFZOE010000152.1 GCA_017552845.1 Clostridia bacterium | reverse complement strand
GAGACGCTGACCGGGCCCTCGTGGGACGAGCGCGAGCCGGATCTGGCGGCGGCGCTCTCGTCGCTCGCGGGCGTGTGGACGCTGACCGGCGCGGAGGCGGAGGGCGACCGCAGCAGGGTCGATCCGAACCAATACCGCGAGACGCTGACGATCGAGGCGGGCGGCTCCGCCGTACTGGAGAGCCCGGACTATCACAACGCCTTCGCCGCCCGCGAGGATTTCGGTATCGGTGTCGGCGACTTTTATTTTAAGCTCGGCCGCTTTCGCCTCATCGGCGACAGCCGCATATTTCGGATGGAACTCCCTTATCTGGCTTTCGAGAATATCCGTCCTCACATTCGAGGTGAGGGCAAGAATATCAAGGCCCATAAGCTTTGCGACGTCGAGCGCCTGCACGCCTATCGAGCCTGTCGAGCCCAGAATCGTGAGAGTTTTAATCATAATTATCCTCCGGGGAAAAGAAAACGCCTTGCGGCGTTTTCGCAGTTTTATTTAACAAGAACTGAGAGAAGAATTCTCAGCGTGAGATACATTGAGGGCATCGTGAAGAGGAAGGAATCGACTCTGTCCATCGCTCCGCCGTGCTCGGGGAAGAGGGTGCCGAAATCCTTGACTCCGTAGTTTCTCTTTATAACGCTTGCCGCGAGGTCTCCGCACATTCCCATGATACAGCAGACGGGGATATATGCGAGCACCATCCACCATCTGATTGTGTCGGTGCCGAAATAGAACCTGTTGCAGATGAAGAAAGCTATCAGCGAAGAGATTGTTGTTCCGACCACGCCGGCAACCGCGCCCTCGACCGATTTGTTGGGGCTGATTGTCGGGGCGAGCTTATGCTTGCCGAAAGCCTTTCCGAAGAAGAGGGCAAAGGTGTCGCAAAGCCACGCGCAGAACATCGGCATAAGCAGCAGGAATATGATATTCGAGCGGCAGAACAAAATGGGAAACTGCTCGAGATAATGAACGGTCATAACAACCGTCGCCATCGCGAGAGAAACGGCAACGGAAGCGAAAACGCCGATTGCCACATGCTCGAATCTTGTCACATTATACATCTTAAGCATAAGGATAAGCACCGCGAGCACGAAGACCGCAACGATAACGAGCCCCGAGACGGGAACATATTTTCCCAGATCGAGGGCGGCGTAAGCGCAGAGGCAGACAGAGAACGTAACCATAATTCTTGTCAGCGCCTTATTCTTACAGCCCGAAACGCCCATTATTTCGTGAACGCACAATCCCGTGAGAAGCACCGCCGGAATTGTCATTACTTCCTCGTATCCGTAGCCCGTGCAGACGAGCATACCTATTGCAAAAAGGGCGAGAAGAACGCCCACCGCTATTCTGACTTTCATACCAAAAACTCCCTGCCGGTCAAACTCCGCCGAAACGCCTGTGGCGCGAGCAGTAATCGAGAATCGCTCTGTCGAGGTCATCTGTTGTGAAATCCGGCCATAATATATCATCAAACCAGAATTCGGAATAGGCCGACTGCCAGATCATGAAATTTGACAGGCGGTATTCTCCGCTCGGTCTGATTATCAGATCCGGGTCCGGCTGACCCGCCGTGAAAAGAAAGGAGGAGATTGTATCCTCGGAAATATCCGCGGGATTCAGTTCGCCCTTTTTGACCTTTTCCGCTATTTTTCTGACAGAGTGAACTATCTCATCCCTGCCGCCGTAATTTATCGCAAGATTAACCTGCATCACTTTTTTATCGGCAGAATCCTTTTCGAGCGTGTCGATATTCTTAACGATATCTGCCGGCAGGCCCTGCCTCTCGCCTATGAGGTGAAACTGCAGACCCCTCGCTTCGTTTTCTTTTTCCCTGTCCTTTGCCTCTTTGGGAAAAGAGCGGAATATCTTCATAATGGCGGCGACCTCTTTGGGCGGTCTGCGCCAGTTTTCGGTGGAAAAGGCATAGAATGTCATGCATTCTATGCCGATATCCGCTGCGTAATCACAAATTTTACGAAAGACCTCGGCTCCGGCTTTATGACCTTCGCTGCGCTCAAGGCCGCGTTTTGTGGCCCATCTGCCGTTGCCGTCCATTATTATGCCTATATGTCTGGGCAAGGTAATGCCGTCAAGCTGTTCCCGAGTCATTATACCGTCATTATTTCCTGTTCTTTTTCTTTTGCGGCCTCATCAATCTGCTTGATGTATTTATCTGTCAGATCCTGGATTTCCTCTTCGAGATCGTCAAGGTCGTCCTCGGTGATTTCCGATGCCTTCTCCATCTTCTTCGCCTTTTCGATGGCGTCTCTTCTGATGGAGCGGATGGCAACTCTCGAGCTCTCCGCCATGTTGCGGACATCCTTGCTGAGCTCCTTGCGGCGTTCCTCGGTGAGCTGCGGGAAAATCAGGCGGATAACAACGCCGTCATTCTGCGGATTGATGCCGATATCGCTGGCCTGGATGGCCTTTTCGATAGCCTGGATTGTGGATTTATCCCAGGGCTGAATCGTAAGGATTCTCGCCTCGGAAACGGAAACCGCCGCCATCTGATTGATCGGGGTCGGGGTGCCGTAATAGTCAACTCTGATTTTGTCGAGAACGTTTGCGTTTGCTCTGCCCGCTCTGAGCTCCGAATACTCCTGGCTGAGCAGTTTGACTGTCTTCTGCATTTTTTCTTCTGTGGTCTGAATTAAAATATCCATAATAATCCTCCTTGAGATAATGATACGATTTTTAACAAACGAGAGTTCCGATATTTTCGCCGCAGACTGCTTTGACGATATTATCGGGATTGTTGAGATTGAATACAAGAATCTTGATGCCGTTGTCCCTGCAGAGGGATGCCGCTGTCGAATCCATGACCTTGAGGTCCTTTTCGAGCACTTCGGAGTGGGTGACCTTGTCATATTTGACCGCGTCGGCGAATTTGTTGGGGTCCTTGTCATAGACGCCGTCAACATTGGTCGCCTTCAGGATAACCTCGGCGTTGATTTCCGCCGCCCTGAGCGCCGCGCAGGTATCGGTCGAGAAGAAGGGGTTGCCCGTGCCGGCTCCGAAGATGCAGACTCTGCCTTTTTCGAGGTGGCGCACCGCCCTGTTTCTGATATAGGGCTCGGCGAATGCTCTCATTTCAATAGCTGTCTGAACCCTGACATCAACGCCCAGATGCTCAAGAGTATCCGCGAGAGCGAGAGAGTTCATCACGGTCGCGAGCATTCCGATATGATCGGCCCTTGTGCGGTCCATCGAACCGCCACTGCGGCCTCTCCAGAAATTGCCGCCGCCGACCACGAGGCCGACCTCAACATCCATATCGTTGAGAGTCTTGACGGCTTCGCAGATTGAGGTCATCACATCGAAGTCAAAGCCGTGCCCCTGCTCGCCTGCAAGGACTTCGCCGCTGATTTTGAGCAGTATTCTTTTGTAAACGGGCTGCATGGCGCATACCTCCTCATAATACAGTTGAATATATTTTATATTATTTTTATGTAAGTGTAAAGATAATTTTTTAATTTTACAAAAAAGTTTACAATATAGTGGACTGAGCGGACAAAATATAGTATAATAACTCCATTGAATTTCCGAAAGGGGAATTGATTTGAGAAACCTTATCATCAGAAACACTCCCGGAATAGCGGACTGCTTCGAGCTGCGCGATATCCCTTCGGCAGACGGTAAAAACACCTATGAAGTGTTTTGCGAAAACGGAAAAATAGTTGTCTGCGGAGACTGCAAGATTTCGCAGGCGATGGGATATTATGATTATCTTAAAAAATACTGCGGCGTCAACCGGTCGCACTGCGGCAACACGGAGCTTGACGTTGCCGAAGCGCCTCTTTTCGAAGGAAAGCTCAGCAAAGTTATTCCCCAGCAGAGAAGGGTTTATCTCAACTACTGCACCTTCGGATACTCGATGGCCTTCTGGAAATGGGATAAATGGGAAAAAGAGATAGATTTCATGGCGATGAACGGTATCAATATGCCGCTCGCCGTCGTCGGCACAGAGGCGGTCTGGTATTATACCCTGCGCGATATGGGCTACAGCGAAAACGGCGCTCTGCGCGAGCTCAGCGGCCCCGCCTTCTGGCCCTGGCAGATGATGAACAATATCGAGGGCTACTTCTCGCTGACCGATGTGAATTTCATCGAGAGCAGGGCGGAGCTCGGCAAGAAGATAATCGACAGGGAGCTCGAGCTCGGCATGACTCCGATTCAGCAGGGTTTTGCGGGTATGGTTCCCAAGAGCATAAAAAAATCGCCGAAAGCGGATTTCGGCAAAGCGCGAATGTCAATGGTGCAGTCCTGGTGCAATTTCCCGGTAACTTTCATCGTCGACCCGACTGACCCTGCTTTCAAAAGATTCGGCAGGGCACTGCTTGAAAATCAGAAGAAGCTTTTCGGAGCTTATCATTATTACGCCTGCGATCCCTTCCACGAAAATGAGCCCTCGGTGAAAACCAGGGATTATCTTTTCAAGGTCGGCAGAGCGATTGACAATATGTATAAGGAATTCGACCCCGAATCCGTCTGGGTAATGCAGAGCTGGTCCCTGCGCGAGCAGATAGTCAAAGCCGTTCCGAAGGAGCGCCTTCTGATTCTCGATATCAACGGCGCGAAGCACTCGGAAAACGAGGAGTTCTGGGGCTATGATTTTGTGCTCGGCAACATTCACTCTTTCGGCGACAGAAACACGCTTCACGGCTCGGTAAAACTTCTTGCGGAAAACGCCTATTCAAAGCTGAATGCTCCGAACTGCGTCGGCACGGGCCTCTTCCCCGAGGGAATTTTCCAGAATCCCCTTTACTATGATTTGCAGTATCAAATGCTGACAGAGGCGGATGAAATCAATCTCGATGAATGGCTCTCCGATTATGCGCGCCGCCGCTACGGAACGGATGCCGCATGGGCTGTGAACGCGGTGAAAAAGCTGCGTGAATCCTGCTATTCCGATGCCTGCACAGGCAGGGAAACCGGTTCGCCGATTGCTCTGAGGCCGACCACGAAATTCACCCACGCGGCGCCGAACGACCACCACGAACTGCGTTATGACAACGTGGTTCTGCTCGAGGCGGCGCAGTCGCTTCTGAGCGCGGAAGACTGCGATTCGGACGGCTGGCTTTTCGATGTCTGCGACGTTACGAGGCAGGTGCTCAGCAATTACGCCGGCGTGCTATATTCACGCGCGATGAAGGGCTTTGAGGAGAGAGATCTCGCCCTCTTTGAGCGCTCGGCAAACGGCTTTATGAAAATCTGCGAGGAAATTGACGACCTGCTCCAGACACGCCCCGAATTATCGCTCTATACGCATCTTGAGGAGGCAGGCGCTCTCGCTCTCTCCGAGAAGGAAAAGGAAAATTTTGAGCTTAATCTGCTAACTCAGGTCACTCTCTGGGGCCCGATAAACAATCCCAGCCTCTATGACTACGCCTGGAAGGAATGGGGCGGCCTCATCAAGACATATTATGCGAAACGCTGGCAGAGTTTCTTTGAGCGACTCGCACTGGAATTCCCGCATAAACACAGCAAATTCTCGACCGTAACCAAGAAACAGCGCGATGACAGGAACACCTATCTCGGGAACCCGTTCTATAAGAGCTATGCCCAGTTTGAGACAAACTGGCTGCGCACCTGCGATCCCGAGCCACCGACAGACGGAGACACTGTTGCTATCGCAAAGAGACTGATTGAAAAATACGCGGAGAAGATTAAAAATCAATAAAAGAAAGCGGCCGCTTTGACGGTCGCTTTTTTCATACCTTTATTATTTTCCAGCTTTCGATCAGATCATCGAGAGATTTTGCGGCGTTGGCGGGGGAGGTTGAGGGCAGGCACATCGCAGACCTGCCGGTGAGCGGGAGAATATATTTGTTATAGTATTTTTCCGCGGTTCTGCCGTTTACGAAAATCTCCTTTATATCCGCTTTGCCGAGGATAATGTCTAAATCGTTCGGAACAACGTTCCTTATAGTGGAATCCGCGCTGTTTTCTATATCGCACCGGGCAATCACATCCCAGACGGCGATATGGTTTTTCAGCAGAAATTTCCTCTTTTCGGGGACTGTCTGCGGCACAGCGCAACCGAAAACGGCGGCGGCCACTTTCCAGAATCTGTTCTGCGGGTGGCCGTAAAAGAATTCGGCCTCGCGCGATTTAACGGACGGAAAACTGCCTAAAATCAGTATTCTGCTGTCTTTGTCAAAGACGGGAGGTATATTGTGAATTTCCATATCTTTCCTATTTTGTGAGCTTCGCCGTCTGCCTCTGAGCCATAACGAGAGAGGCGTAGATTCCGCCCTGAAGCAGCAGGTCACGGTGTGTGCCGACCTCGGCGATTCTGCCCTTTTCGATAACGACGAGACGGTCGGCGTTTCTCAGGGTTGAGAGACGGTGGGCTATGGCGAAGGTTGTTCTGCCCTTGACGAGCTTCGCAAAGGCATCCTGAATGGCCTCCTCCGTCTCGGGGTCGAGCGCGCTTGTCGCCTCATCGAGGATGAGTATTTCGGGATTTCTCAGCACCGCGCGTGCAATCGCGACTCTCTGACGCTCGCCGCCCGATAAATCGAGGCCGTCCTCGCCGATGACGGTGTTGTAGCCGTCGCTGAGATTTATGATGAAGTCGTGCGCGTTCGCCGCCTTCGCCGCGGCAATAACCTCGGCGGGCGTGGCTGTCGGCCTCGCGTAGGCTATATTGTCATAGACCGTGCCGGAGAAAAGATATGTTTCCTGGAACACGACGCCGACCTTTGAATGATAATCATCGAGCGAAATATCGCGCACGTCCGTTCCGCCTATTTTAATGCTGCCGTTGTCGGCGTCATAGAGACGCAGAACAAGGTTGATGAAAGTGCTCTTTCCGGCGCCCGAGTGGCCGACCAGGCCTATCATCTCGCCCTGCTTTACAGTAAGGGAAATATCCTTGAGCACCGGCTCATAGGCTTTGTAGCCGAACTGGACGTTTTCAAAGACTATGTCGCCGTCGAGATTCGCGGGAAGCGGATTCTCGGCATCGTTGACATCGTGTTTCTCGTCTGTTATTTCAAATATCTTGATAAGGCTTGTCGCGACCTCGCCGAGCCGCCTCGGGATTGACGACATCCATCTGAGAGGCTCATAGATATAGGCGAGATAAAGGTTGAAGGCGAGCAGCTCGCCGAGCGTTATCCTGCCCGAGAGCACCATCCTGCCGCCGAAATACATGACGAAGAATTCGCCGAGCCCCATAATGAAGGCAATCAGCGGGAAAATCAGCGCCCACATATGCTCGTTGCTGACCGAAACATCCGCGAGTTTCTTCGATGCGGCGGCGAATTTGGCAATTTCCCTGTCTTCGCTGCCGAAGGTTTTAACTACCCTGATGCCTCTGACGATATCGTGAAGAATAGAAGACGCCCTTGAATCACAGCGCCACTGTTTTTCGTAGCGGACACGGATTCTGCTCCAGAATGCCGACATCGCATAGAGCGCAAGGGGAACGGGCAGGAGCACGATGAGCGTGAGAAGCGGGCTGGTTTTTATAAGAACAATCAGGATTACAATGAAAAGGATAACCTTTGACAGGAAATATATTCCCTGCTCGGTGATGAAATCCTTGATTTTTTCGGTGTCGTTGATAATTCGTTTCTGCAGGTCTCCCGAGGTTTTATTCGACATTGACGATGCCGACAGCCTCTGCATCTTGTCATATACCTGCAGCCTTAAATCGTGGGAGATGCTGCCGCCGATTTTATTCGCGCGGCGGTTGCTTATCATCGAGAAAATGTTGCCGAGTATCTGCGCCGCTCCCATCAGCGCGGCGGTGATGATGACTCCGCGGATTACCTGATCCTTTGCCAGAGCGGAATTGTTGAGATAATTATCGATAAGCCGGCTGTTGAGCACGGGTATCAGCGCCGAGCAGCCCGAGGTCAGCATAATGAAGAAGCCCGCAAAGAGCAGCGAGGGCAGATAAGGCTTCGCGAGGGCGAGCAGCCTCTTGAAAAGATAAGTCTTTTCCACGCAGAAAAGGCAGGTGCTCATTCCCTTTGCATAATGTCTGCCGCATTTCGGGCAAACGCGGAAGGATGAGGAATCGATTTCGGTTTCCTCGCCGGTATGCAGGTAATAATTGACAACCTTGCAGAATTCGCCTATCTCCTCAATGCAGTTCATAGAATATCTGCAGACGGGGATGCTGTCCGAAGCGTCGGGAGCGGGATTTTCGGGGATGATTTCGAGCTCTCCGCAGCCGACATAGGTGCGCATGACGAGTTCCCCCGCGCTGCCGCGGAAGATTTCTTCTCCGCCGGTTGAGGCAGAGATTATATTGCCGTCAAAAGTCAGCTCACCGCGGGTATATTCGCCCGCCGGAGTCATGTCAAACGCGGCTTTTACGAGCATAAAATCATCCTCCTTTCCTTAAAAATGCGGAAAAACTCAGTAAAGATAAGGCTCGAGGTTTCTGCGGCTCTTCGGTGAAATCGCCTTGAAATCGGGGATTCTGTATCTGTTTCCGTCCACGTCGATAAGGTCGAAGCCCTCGCCGTGATAGCGGATGTTTTTATTGAGATTCTTAACGGTAAAATTCTTTTTGAAATCGCCTATCATCACGTCGAAATAGAAGTTGCCGAATTTCTCTTTTATCGATTTGATTTCGGTGATGACCGGGCAGAAATAACGCCGCGAAAGCTCGTCGTCGATGAGCTTTTTCTGCTCCGGGGAGAATACGGATGTGTCCTCGATAATGCCGAGCTCGGTTTTTTCAACATCGGTGATGCAGATATATTTATCGGGCTCGGTGAGGGGCAGAGCTCTGGTGAGAATCACTCTCTTATATTCTTTCCCCTTGATTTTCGCGCCGAGGAAACCGTGGGCCGAGGCAAAGAATTCACAGTTTTCCGCGCTCAGATATTCTGTTTTCAGAGTTTCCGGTGAAATGGTCTGAATTGCGTCAGTCATCGTGTTTTTCCTCCTCCGTCTCATCGGGAGTGAAAGCTCCCTCGGTGTCTCCTATGCCGATTGTCTTGAGGGCCTCCGCCTGAATCTTATATAAGCGGTAGAATTCGCCCTTCAGTTTGATGAGATCCTGATATGTGCCGTATTCAACGATTTTTCCCTCGTCGATGACCGCGAGGTAGTCGCTGTCTCTCAGGGTCGAGAGGCGGTGGGCTATGGCGATGGTCGTTCTGCCTTGAGTCAGCAGGCCGAGGGACGCCTGAATATTGCGCTCCGTCTCGGTATCCATTGCGGCGGTTGCCTCGTCGAGAATCAGTATTTTCGGATTCTGTATAATCGTGCGGGCTATTGAAACTCTCTGCTTTTCGCCGCCCGAGAGGGACTGCCCGCCCGCGCCGACTCTCGTCTCATAGCCGTCGGGGAGTTTCATAATGAAATCGTGGGCGCACGCAGCCTTTGCCGCGGCGATTACCTCATCCATTGTGGCGTCGGGCTTCGCGTATCTGATATTATCGGCAATCGAGCCGATGAAAAGATATATATCCTGTGAGACGAGGCCGATATTGCGCCTTAAATCCGCGAGTTTCAGGTCGCGCACATCGATACCGTCGATTTTCACACTTCCCTCTTTTGCATCATAGAGGCGGGCGATGAGATTCGCAATCGTGGTCTTGCCCGCGCCGGTCTTGCCGACTATGCCGAGCATCGTGCCCGCGGGCGCGTGAAGCGAAAGCTTGTTTATGACAGGTCTTGCAGGCTCGTATTCGAATTCGAGCTCGTTTATTTCAACCTCGCCGCGGATATTCTCAAGTCCGACGGCGTCTTCTTTTTCGGTAATATCGGGCATCGCATCTGCGATTTCAAATACGCGCTGGGCCGAATCCGAGCACCTTGACCACCAGTTTGAAATCCAGGAGAGAAAGCCGAACGGCTCTTTGAGCATATTGACATAGACGATGAAACTCAGCAGGGTGCCGGTCGTCATATTCCCCTCGCCCTTTGCGACCATAACTCCGCCGACCGCGAGAACAACCGTCGTCAGCAGGAGCACGAAAATATCGAGAATCGGGAAGAGCGTGGCCTCGGCGACTCCGAGCCTGACCTCCGCATCGCGCACGGCATCCGATTCCTTTTCGAAATGGCCGTATTCATCGTTTTCTTTTGCGAAGGCCTTGATAACTCTCTGGCCGTTGATATTGTCGCTCACGAGCGAGCGCGCCCTCGAGCGCATGACCCAGACTCTGTGGTGCATCCTCCTGAAAAGGCGGTCGCCGAGAACGAGAGTCAGGAAAAGAATCGGTGTGGTAATCAGCGCTATGAGGCTGAGCTTCCAACTCATTGTAAACATAACGATAAGTATGCCGATTATCATCGCGCCGTCGATAATCAGGCGCGGCACGCCGTCCGTGAAGAACCAGTAGATATTATTCGCGTCGCGCGTGACTCTGTCCATGAGAGAGCCCGTCTGCTTTGAGGAATAGAAGCCGACCGAAAGGCGCTGCATCGCCTCAAAAATCCTGACTTTTATATCATACATTATCCTCGGCATAATCGAGGCGGACATATAATCCTGAATAATCGTGATTACGGTCTTGAGAACGCGCAGACCGACCACCGAGAGAACGAGCACGCCGAGGGCCTTTATGCTCTGCTCGAGAGGGGAGCCGCCCGAGAGCACGTTGTCATAGAGCGACCTTGTGCTGAGCTGGGGCACGAAAACCTGCGCCGCCGCGTTCATAACCATCAGCGCCAGAATAATCGCAATCTGAACCGCGTGGGTGCCGAAGAATTTCAGCAGGCGGACGGCAGTGCCCTTATTCTTATCGTGCTTTCTGCAGAAGTCTTTGTCAGGCGGGCATGGCGCACCGCATTTTTTGCATTTGCCGGGCCCATCATCCATTCTCGGGGTTATGCCCGTTTCGCCCGTTTCCTTATATGAATTGAAGGCGCGCGCGAATTCATCGAGATCTCCGATTTTGCCGAGCGAGAAGTAAGTCAGAGGGACATCCTCGCCGTTTTCGGACATAACAAGACGACCCGTTGAGGTGTATCTCTCCGCGGTGAGCAAATCAATATCCCCGACAGGTATTGACTGAATTTTTTCTATTGTGACCTTCGGCTCAGGCGGAACGTGCCCGCGCTTAGGTTTTACTGTTTCCTGAGTTCCGCTTGCGATATAGAGGCCCTTGTCGTCAAAGAAAAGCCACGAATCCTTATAGAGAGCCTCGTTATCCATATCGCAGGAGCACGCGAAGACAAGCCCTTCGGCAGAAAGACCTTTTTCCTCCAGCGCCCTGATTACCCAGGGCGGGAGCTTATTCTTATTTTCTCTTTCCGGGGGAAACGGGGGAGGAAATTCTTTTTTCATATTGCCTCACAAAACGTTTCTGTAATAGAGTCCTCGCGTGAATTCATAATCCGGCTTTGCGCCCTCGCGGTAATCGCCGGCAATTTTCAACATTTCTTCTTTGCTCTCGGTTGTGAAATACAATAAGTCGTAATCAGTATTTTTTATCTCGTCAAGGCGGTCCGTCATGCAGACGGGAACGGAATTGTAAATGAACGAGAATCCGTCGCTGCACCTGACGGGGAACCTCACGCCGAGGCGGTCAACAAGCGCGCTCTTTCTCCCGCACTGAGCGCAGGAGAGCTTATTCTTAACGGGGCAGTTTCTCGTAACCATAAGCGGAAGCCTGCCGTAAACGAGAGCTCCCCTCGGCAGTTCTCCGCCGAGCTTTGAAATATCGGATACAGGCAGCTCCGATGAGACGAGGCAGTCCGCCGCCCCGAGTTTTTCAAGCGTCTCAATGCTTTTTGAATTATATATATTCATTCCGAAGCCGCTGGCAAAGGGCATATCCGCGCTCTTTGCAATGCCTACGCCGTCGAGATTTCCCGCCGAAGCGAGCGAAACGCCGAGAGCTTTTAATTCAAGCAGTCTTTCCAGGAATTTATCGGTGTTTGAAAATACGCAGACGGGTATTTCCGCGGCGATTTCTGCGCCCGAGTTCACAAGTTCCTTTACCGTTTCATCGGGTGTGGAAAGCGGGATGATGATTCTGTCCGCCTCTATCCCTTCGGGTATTGAATCGCTCTCGCCGAAGCGGATGAAAAGCTTTCTTTTGCCGCTTGTTTTATGGGGAATAGCTTTTGTCTGCGCTTCGCGGAGAATATATTTCTCTTTTCTGGATATTTCTTTTTCGAGCAGTGCGAGTCCCTCGCGCCTGAGGGAATTGAGCGCCGAAGCCGGCATATTGAGGCCGGGCTCGATATCGCAGACAACTTTCTGAGCATAGAACTGCGTGCCTCCGCATTTTGAAAGGCGCGCCGCGGCGTCATTTGCCGTTATCTCTTTGTTGATTGCCTTATCGGGAATATTTTCCGATTTTACGCCGACGGTGCAGTTTCCGGCTTTAATCACAAGTTCCGCTTGCTTTCCGGCGTGTAACGTAAACTGCATTTCAACGGGAATAAGCGGATTTTCGTTATCATAGAGATGCGAGAGGGTGCCGAGCACTTCGGCGGCGGAAACGACATCGTCTTTCGTGCGGATGCCGAACATATCCTTTCCGCGTTTATCGTCAAAATATCCGCTTGTGAAGCCCGAGCGCGAAAAGACTGCGCCGAGGGCATCGTTTATCTCTTTATCTTCTTTTCCCTCGCGGGAATTTCTGCAGGCGGTGACCGCCGCCGCGACATATTCGGGGCGCTTCATCCTGCCCTCGATTTTGAGCGAGCAGACTCCGTTTTCGGCAAGGGCGGGAATTCTGTCAATCAGTGATAAATCTTTAAGGCTCAGGTTGTTTCCGCCCTTTGAATTGACGCCGAATTCGAGACGGCACGGCTGGGCGCAGAGTCCTCTGTTGCCGCTTCTTCCGCCTATGACGCTGCTCATCAGGCACTGCCCCGAAAGGCACATACACAGCGCGCCGTGGACGAAGCATTCGAGCTCGATATCCGTTTTTTCGGCAAGATTCTTTATCTCGCCTTCGGTGAATTCGCGCGGAACGACCGTGCGCTTAAAGCCCATATTTTTAAGGATTTCAACGCCGTCAGGGGAATTGACGGTCATCTGCGTTGAGGCGTGAACCGGGATATCCGG
>JAFZOE010000151.1 GCA_017552845.1 Clostridia bacterium | reverse complement strand
GATAAAAGGTCCGAATTTCTTGTCGATTACGTCAAGGTATATCAGCAGGGACCGGAAACATACCAAACCGGTTATAATGCCGGAATAGGATATTGAGTATTCAGCGCCAAACGGTATTTCCGAATATCTTTGCAAATCATAATCAAGCATAATTATAAACCTGAAGTTGTGTTTGTTAATTATCTTTCGTCCTGCGGGCGGATAATATCCGCCCCTACGGTCGCCGGTAAGCCGACATTTCAATACTTAATTCCGAATTCCACATTCCGCATTCCGAATTTAAACATCCCCCGGTGCGGGGGATTTTTCTTTGTTTCTTTTCACGTATTCGGGAACTTTCAGTGAGTTTGCCTTCACTCTTTCAAGGTCGTAGGATGCGCCCGAATGCGAGGCGGTCAGCGGAGCGGCGAATTGTGAATCGGCGGAATTCTCACGCTTTCTGCAGTCTCTCAGATACCAGCTCCTCAGCGCGGCAAGGCAGTCGGCATAGCTTTCCCCCTTGCTTTTAAGGTAATTTGACATAAGATTTATGTATTCATCCGCCTGCGGACATTCGTCCTTCCACGCCGAAAACTCATCATCGGTCAGCATCACATTTCTATACGGTCCGTAACCCGCCTTTGCCGTTTCGGCACAATCAAAAACATCTTCATCAATTTCATCATTCACGGGGGCGGACACGCGGGGGGATTCTTTATTTGTTTTTTCAAAATCAATTTTTTCTTTTCTTTCCTCTCCCTCTTTTGATTTAATCTTTTCTATACTTTTCTTATCTAATCTCCCCTGTGGATCCAAAATTTCAGAACGAATTTCATAGACCTTTTTCTCATTCTCTGAAAGCCCGTTTTTCTCATCGAGAAGCGAGGGGACATATCTGTCGTTTTTGATTGTGTTGTGGACTTTCCAGTGCATAATAACGCAGACTCCGCTTTCGAATACGTGGATAAAATTATTTGATTCAAGCTCTTCCAGATGCTCTTTTGAAGCTCCGCTCACGCGCATCAGACTTTTCGTATTGTTGACGAGACCGTCATCATCCGCGCACATGTTGAGAGTGACATAGAGCGCCCTTGCTTCGGCGCTCATATCGAGGAACGCGTCGCTGAGTAAAACCTGTTTGCTGAACATTCTTTTTCCTGCCATAATCCGCCTCCGGCTTAATTTATTTGAAATACCCTTTCACTTATAGCCGGAACCGCCCGATTCCGCAGGATAATCATCCGTCGATTTTGGATGAAAGAAAAATTTTGTCATTCTGAGGCCGCAGGCCGAAGAATCGCAAGCATAAGAGAACTTTATTCATACAATCAAAAAATCTGCTTTTTATTGAGATCCTTCGCTCTGCTCAGGATGACAAATTATTTAATTCCGCATTCCGAAATCCGAATTCCGCATTATCTTTTATCATTTCCCACAAAAATATTTTTTCAGCGGGGGAATATTCGTCAAAAGGGTTATTGACATATGTCAAAAACGGTATATAATAGAATTGTAAACTGAAATTATAATCGCGAAAGGAGTATTCCATGGCGAGACCGAGCAAGAGCAGAGTTATCTGCAGATACCCCAAGAATATCGGCTTTGAACCCTATACCGACTATGCCGATACGGTTGCTCTCGCGTTTGATGAATACGAGGCTTTCCGCCTGATAGATACGATGGGATATACTCAGGAGGAGTGCGCGAGGCAGATGAATATCGCCCGCTCGAGCGTGGCGGCGATTTATCAGAGCGCGAGGAACAAAATAGCCGATGCAGTGGTCCACGGCAAGGCAATGAATATTCACGGCGGAAACGTTTCGCTGTGTCAGTATAAATCGGTCTGCTGCGGCAGCTGTGGCAAAAATGATTGCGCAGAGTGCGGCAAATGCGGAAAATCTGAAGCGGAGGTTAAGTGATTATGGCTGAAAACAAAAATGCGTGGAGAGATTTCAATCTGGGAGTATGGTGCGATGACATCAATGTCTCCAATTTTATCAAGATGAATTACACCGCCTATAACGGCGATTCCTCCTTCCTCGAAGGGCCTACGGAGAGGACAAAGAAGGAGATGGAGAAGGTTCATTCGCTTCTTATCGCCGAAAACGAGAAGGGCGGAGTGCTCGATATCGACACGTCGAGAGTTATCACCATTCTCTCCCACGGCCCCGGCTATGTGGTCGATAAGGATACCGATATTATAGTCGGCCTTCAGACAGACGAGCCGCTCAAGAGAGGCGTTTCGCCGTTTGCGGGTATCAGAAATTCCGTTCAGGCCTGCAACGCCTACGGCTATGAGATGAGCAGCAAAATCAAGGATGAATTCAAATACAGAACCACCCATAATACAGGCGTTTTCCGCGCCTATACCGAAACGATGAAAAAGGCGCGCCACGCGGGAATCCTGACCGGCCTGCCCGATGCCTACGCCAGAGGCAGAATCATCGGCGATTACAGGCGCATTGCCCTCTACGGCATGGATTTTCTCATCGAGCAGAAGCAGGCGGATAAAGAGAAGCTTGCCGAGAAGGAGTATCTCGACGAGGAGACGATTCATCTGCTCGAGGACCTTGCTAAGCAGATTGAATTCATGCATCAGCTCAAGGAACTCGCCCTGCTCTACGGCTACGATATTTCGAAGCCGGCTCAGAACGCTTTCGAGGCGGTTCAGTGGCTCTATTTCGGCTATCTCGGCGCAATCAAGGAGCAGAACGGCGCGGCAAATTCAATAGGCAGAATCGCCGAATTCCTTGATATATATATGGAAAGAGACCTTAAAGAAGGTAGAATAAACGAATCTCAGGCGCAGGAGCTCATCGATGATCTGGTCATCAAACTCCGCCTTGTCCGTCATCTGAGAACCCCCGAATACAATGACCTTTTCGCGGGCGATCCCGTCTGGGTCACCCTCGCGCTCGCGGGCGTTACCGGCGAGGGCAAGCACATGGTCTCAAAGACGAGCTACAGAGTGCTGAATACTCTCTACAATCTCGGTTCATCCGCCGAGCCGAATATTACCGTTCTCTGGAGCGACAGGCTGCCCGAACCCTTCAAGAGATTCTGCGCGAAAGTCAGCATTGATACAGATTCAATTCAGTATGAAAACGACGACCTCATGAGACGCCTCTACGGCGACGATTACGCTATTGCCTGCTGCGTTTCGGCGATGAAGATGGGCAAGCAGATGCAGTTTTTCGGCGCGAGATGCAACCTCGCCAAGGTCCTTCTCATGGCTCTCAACGGCGGTAAAGACGAGATTGCCGGCGATCAGATTGCTCCCGAGGGAAAACCTTTCGGCGATGATATTCTCTCATTTGACGAAGTCTATAATGAATATAAGAAATATCTCAGCTGGATGGCTCGCCTCTATGTCAACACGATGAATATAATTCACTATATGCACGATAAATATGCCTATGAGCGCCTTATGATGTCGCTTCACGATACGGATGTTGAGCGCCTTATGGCATTCGGCGTTTCGGGCTTCTCGGTCGCGGTCGATTCGCTCTCGGCTATAAAATACGCCAAAGTCAAGCCTGTCAGGGACGAGCGCGGAATCATCACCGATTTCGAAATCAAGGGCGATTTCCCGAAATACGGCAATGATGACGACAGAGTCGACCTCATCGGCAAGGATTTAATTGAGTATTTCTACAGAGAGCTCTGCAAAACTCCCGCCTACCGCGGCGCTCATCATACTCTCTCTATTCTCACGATTACTTCAAACGTCATGTATGGCAGAAAGACCGGCTCTACTCCCGACGGCAGAAAGGCCGGCGAGCCCTTTGCTCCGGGCGCAAATCCCATGCACGGCAGGGATTCCCAGGGCGCACTCGCCTCGCTGAATTCGGTTGCGAAGCTCAATTATGCCTGCTGCAGGGACGGCATTTCAAATACATTCTCGATAACTCCCGACGCCCTCGGCAAGAACGAGGATGACAGAATTTCAAATCTCGTCACTATGCTCGACGGCTACTTTGAGCAGGATGCGCACCATCTCAATGTCAATGTTCTCAACCGCGAAAAGCTGATTGCCGCCATGGCGGATCCGACCCTCTATCCCTCGCTCACCATAAGGGTTTCGGGCTACGCGGTCAATTTCAACAAGCTCACGAAGGATAAGCAGGAAGAGGTCATCGCCCGCACCTTCCATCAGGCAATGTGATGGCGAATATACATTCGTTTGAATCGCTCGCCGCGCTCGACGGCAAGGGCCTCAGATACGCAGTTTTCTTCACCGGCTGCCCGCTCAGATGCGTTTACTGCCACAATCCCGACACATGGCATAAATCGTCAACCGATATGAGCGCCGATGAGTTATTCAGAAAAATCAAACGCTACAAGCCTTATTTTAAAAACGGCGGCGGAGTAACCTTTTCGGGCGGAGAGCCGCTTCTCAATGCCGAATTTATAAATGAAATTTCGCCGATGCTTAAAGCCGAAGGTATCGGTTACTGCCTTGACACATCGGGAAGCGTTGAGCTGACGGATGCCGTCAAAACGGCGCTCGACAATTCCGATATGATAATTCTCGATATCAAATTCGCGGATAAAGAGAATTATGAGAAATACACGCTCGGCGATTTCTCCATGCCTCTTGAAATTGCAAAATACTGCACCGCGAAAGGCAAAACTCTCTGGCTGCGCACGGTCGTTGTGCCCGGCATAAACGACAGCGCGGATGATATGAAAAAATACGCCGCGTATGTTAAAGAGAACGGCATAAGCTTTGAAAAATATGAGCTTCTCGCGTTTCACACAATGGGTTTTTTCAAATACGAACAGCTCGGAATTGAGAATAAACTCAAAAATACGCCCGCGCTTTCAAAGCACAGGCTCGATGAATTACAGAAGATTCTTGACGGAGAACTGAATGTCACTGCTTGAAAAGCTTGAAAAGTTAAGAGAGAGCGATACTCTGCCTATGCATATGCCCGGCCACAAGAGGCGGGATGACGGCGGAGCGCTCCCTTATTCTCTCGATATCACCGAAATCGCCGGCTTTGACGATCTTCATCACCGCACGGGTATTCTCAGGGAATTATCCGATAAGGCCGCAAAGCTCAGGGGCGCGTCAAGCGCTTTTTCGCTCGTAAACGGCTCGACCTGCGGTATTCTCGCATCGGTTTACGCGCTCACAAAACGGGGAGATACCGTGATTATCGCGAGAAACTGCCACAAGAGCGTCTATCACGCCTGCGAAATCAGAAATCTCAATGTAAAATATATTTATCCGCCGGTGTCGGATGACGGCGTTTTCCTTTCCGTCCCCCCCGAAAGTATAGTAACGGCGCTTGAAGAATATCCCGCTGCAAAACTTGTCATTATCACCTCACCGACCTACGAAGGCGTAATATCGGATATTAAAAGCATATCTGATTCCGTTCATTCACACGGCGCGAAGCTTCTCGTTGATGCGGCCCACGGAGCGCATCTCGGATACTCGGAGTGTTTTCCGCAGAGCGCTGTTTCACTCGGCGCGGACATCAGCATAGAATCCCTTCATAAAACTCTTCCGTCGCTGACACAGACCGCTATGCTCTATGCGAACTCCGGTATTGACGCGGAAAAAATCGAATACGCGCTCGATATTTTCGAGACCTCCTCGCCGTCATATATTCTGCTCGCGTCAATAGATAAATGCCTTGATATCATTGAGAAAGACGGCGCGCGGCTTTTCGAGGAATACTCCGAAAATCTTAACGCGTTTTATAAATCAACCGCAGGACTCAAGCACCTTGAAATCCTTGATTTTACAAACGAGGACGGCGCATTTGATTCTGATAAAGGCAAGCTTGTAATCTCCTGCAAAAATACGGATATAACCGGCTTCGCCCTCGCGGAAAAACTTCGGGAAAATTATCATATTGAGCCTGAAATGAGCGCGCCCGCGTATATAATCTGCATGACCTCTGTTTATGATGATGCCGGTAATTTCAACCGCCTCACGGATGCGCTTAAAGATATTGATTCATCTCTGGATTCTGCCGGAATATCCGCGTCTCCTTCTTATCCGAAAGCGCAGGTTGAAATCAGTATCAGCGAAGCGCTGAACGGAGAGAGCGAAAACATTCCGCTCATGCAGGCCGAAGGCAGGATATCCGCTGAATACTTATGGGCTTATCCTCCCGGCATTCCCGTCATCGCGCCCGGTGAAATCATTACTTCTGAAATCGTTAATTATATAAAGTTCTGCAGAAAATCCGGCTGCAATCTGATTATTCCCGGCAGGGAGACGGCGGATGAAATATCAGTAAAATAATTGACACGGTCATTTTACTGTGATATAATTGCTCTGTAAAAATATTTAATTCTGTAAGGAGAATACCTATGAAAAAGACCAAGAGAATTAAAACTATCGAAACCCGCGATCTCGTAAAGAGCGTTAAAAACGGCGGCTGCGGCGAATGCCAGACCTCCTGCCAGTCAGCCTGCAAGACCTCCTGCGGCGTTGCAAACCAGCAGTGCGAAAAGAAATAATCAATAACGCAGACTTTGCCCCGTCTCCCGAAGGAACCGGTTGACGGGCTTTTTTTATAGGAGATAAGATGATTCACCGCTATAAACTCAACGGCTGCAATATCGTCATCGACGTCGCCTCGGGCTCTGTCCATTCGGTCGACGATGTCGCCTTTGACGCGATAGGTATGTTCGAGAGCAAAAGCAGAGAGGAAATAACTGCCTGCCTGCTCGGGAAATACGCGGATATGCCCGATGTCACCGCGCAGGAAATATCCGACCTGCTCGACGATATTCAGCTCCTCAAAGATGAAAAAAAGCTTTTCACAAAAGATATATACGAAGGGCATTCCTTCAATCTGAAACTGCGCGGAAACGTCGTCAAGGCCCTTTGCCTTCACGTCTCCCACGCCTGCAATCTCAACTGCGAATACTGCTTTGCCGCCCAGGGCAAATATCACGGGCAGAGCGCTCTGATGAGCTTCGAGGTCGGCAGGCAGGCGCTCGATTTCCTGATTGAGAATTCGGGCAGCAGAAAGAATCTCGAGGTTGATTTCTTCGGCGGCGAGCCGCTTCTGAATTTTGAGGTTGTCAAACAGCTTGTCGAATACGCGCGCTCCGTCGAGAAGGAAAAGGGCAAGAATTTCAGGTTCACTCTCACTACCAACGGAATGCTGATTGATGACGACGTCATCGATTTCTGCAACAGGGAATGCTCGAACGTCGTGCTCAGCCTTGACGGACGGAAGGAGATACACGACAGGTTCAGAGTCGATTACGCCGGGCGCGGAAGCTTCGACAGGATCGTCCCGAAGTTTCAAAAGCTCGTCGCCGCCCGCGGAG
>JAFZOE010000150.1 GCA_017552845.1 Clostridia bacterium | reverse complement strand
TAAGCAGAGTTTGTCATAGGAATAACTCTTCCTTCCCGCTTTTACTGTTTTCGCTTTTCTGTCGATTGATTTAATCTCCGCGCCGGTTATGATTTTTATACATGCGGCGTCATAATAAGAACTTTTTCTCAGATACATCGAGCTCTCTTTAACAACGCCCTTCAGATAATAGCTTATTGATGGTCTGCTGTAAGGGAGATAATTCTCTTTTGTGAAGACGGTGATTTCGCCGTCTTTATCTTCTTTTCTTATCTGCTCGGCGCAGGCAAGGCCCGCGGCGGAGGCTCCGATTATAATGTATTTCATTCGTCTTCGCCTCCCAGATCGGTATAGATAAGAGCGTGATTCGGGCAGTTCTTGACGCATGCGGGTTCATCCTCGTTCCTGCATAAATCGCATTTGACTGCAGGTTTTCCGACCTTTATACAGCCGTAAGGGCAAACGGCAAGGCATGTCATACATCCAATGCACTTCTCTTCATTTACATATACAATGCCCGTCTTCTTGTCTTTTGTCATAGCACCCGTGATACATGCTTTTACGCATCTGGGATCATCGCAGTGGCGGCAGTTGAGAGCGGCGGAAAGGAAATTATCGCCGTAAACAGTAACTCTTGAAACAGGCGCAGGATCTTCGTATTTATTTGCTTTGATTATATCCTTTGACTGCGAATGCGCTGTTTTGCAGTAAACCTCGCAAAGACGGCAGTTGAGGCAGAGCTCTTCAATTGCATATATTCTTTTCATTTCTCCGCCTCCTATTCGCCAGCATGCCTGATGCCGAGGATTTCAAGCTCTTTTTCGCTCAAGCCTATACCCCTTAGCATAAGGCGGTTGCCTCTGAGAGAATCGACGGAGTTTATTCCCATTCCGCCCATAATCTCCTTGATTTCGTGATTCCACGCGGTTATAAGATTCACTACACGTTTATACATAATATCGGGATTTAGCCTCTTGGTAAGCTCCGGACGCTGAGTGGCTATTCCCCAGTTGCATTTGCCGGTGTTACAGGTCTGGCACATATGGCAGCCCATGGCAATCAGCGGAGCGGAAGCGCAGTAGCAGGCGTCAGCGCCTAGAGCGATTGCTTTAACTATATCGGCCGAGCATCTGAAAGAGCCTGCAGCAACCAGTGAAATACGTGAACGTATTCCTTCATCGCGGAGCCGCTGATCCGCCGAAGCAAGCGCAAGCTCAATCGGAATTCCTACATTATCCCTGATCCTTGTGGGAGCAGCGCCCGTGCCGCCTCTGAAGCCGTCAATCGCGACAATATCGGCGCCTGCTCTCGCGCAGCCCGAAACTATAGCGGCAACATTATGAACCGCTGCGATTTTGACGGATACAGGTTTACTGTTGCCGGTCGCCTGCTTGATAGCCCAGATAAGCTGACGAAGGTCTTCTATCGAATAAATATCGTGATGTGGGGCCGGCGAAATGGCATCGCTGCCCTCGGGAATCATTCTGGCGTTTGAAACTTCAACGCTGACTTTTTCTCCGGGCAAATGGCCGCCGATTCCGGGCTTTGCACCCTGTCCGATTTTGATTTCAACAAACCGGGAATTATTCAGATAATCGCTGTGAACACCGAAACGACCTGAAGCGACCTGAACTATTGCCCTGTCTGTAAAAGGCTGCAGATCGGGATGAAGGCCGCCCTCACCGACATTGAATAGAGTTCCGAGTTCCTTCGCCGCCATTGCAAGAGATTTCTGAGCATTTAGACTTATCGATCCGAAGCTCATTGCCGAAAACATAATCGGTGTTTCGAGAATAACCTGCGGAGGCATATCAACCGTTGATTTGCCTTTTTTCTCAACTGTCAGTTTTTCGGGCTTTCTGCCGAGAATCGTGCGGATTTCCATCGGCTCGCGCAGAGGGTCAATTGAAGGATTGGTTACCTGCGAAGCGTTGAGGAGGATTTTATCCCAGTATATCGGATATGGTTTCGGAGTTCCCATGCCAGAGAGCAGGACTCCGCCCGTTTCAGCCTGGCGGCAGATTTCCTGCTGATACTGAGGAGTCCAGTTTGCATTCTCCCTGTAATCACAGACGTATTTCTCTATTCTCAGAGCGCCTGTCGGACATAAGTCAACGCATCTGTGGCAGGCGACGCAGGAATTTGAATCGGATATAACGGTTTTTCCGTCATCGGCGAAAAGATGGCATTCGTTTGAACACTGGCGGACACAGCATCCGCAGTTTATACAGCGCTCTTTGTCGCGGATAACGGTAAACCTGCGGGGGATGTAATTCACAGACATTTAATCATCCTCCCTTTCATCAATTTCAAGCGGAACAAATACCGGTTCCGCGCCGCTGACCGACCAGACCTTTTCCGGATCGGGGCAGATTATTCTTATTGCGCTCTCCTCGCTCGCAAAATAAGCGCGGGTTCCTTTAGTGGCGGCGGTGAGCGAACGGAGCTTCAGGCGGTCGTTGATTGCGAGCAGGCCTTTGTTTGATCCGAGGATAACTGAGAAAGGACCGTTCACGAGAGCGCCGCTGTAAATTGCCCTTAGATTAGTGAAATACTCTTTTTTCTGGGGATCCATTCTGTCTATTTCATCCCATTCGGGAGCGGTCAGCACGTCGGCGGCAACATTGGTCGGCAGGCCGTGATGCCTTATCAGATGGTCAAAAAGATAAGTGATGACTTCCGTATCGGTCTGCATCGTGCACTTATATCCGAACTGCTCTATGTATCTGCGGTTTGTATCATAGCTTGAGATTTCGCCGTTATGCACTATCGACCAGTCGAGAATATTGAAAGGATGGGCTCCGCCCCACCAACCCGGAGTATTGGTCGGGAAGCGGCCGTGAGCAGTCCATAGATAAGCGTCATATTTATCGAGCATATAGAATTCGCCGACATCTTCGGGATAGCCGACTGCCTTGAAACAGCCCATATTCTTGCCCGAGGAGAATATATATGCGCCGTCAAACGAGGAATTGACTCTCGTTACGCACTGAACAACATATTCGCTCTCATCAAGGCGTGAATTCTTCATGCGGACTCTGTTTACCCTGCCGAAATAGCGCCAGATATCGGGACCGTTGCTGATGGAATCAACGGTCTTTGTGGGAATTCTCTCTGCCACATCGATATTGAAATGCTTGAAAAGAAACTCCTCGCAGCTCTGATGCGCTTGTGCGTTATCATAAAAAATATGAAACGCATATTCATCTTTATGCTCGGGATAGATTCCGTAAGCCGCGAAACCGCCTCCGAGGCCGTTCGAGCGGTCATGCATTAGCGCTATTGATTTGATGATTTCAGAGCCGTTTATGAGTCCGCCTTTTCTGTCGATAATTGCTGCAATCGCGCAGCCTGACGGAATTCTTATCTGCCCTTCCTTTAACATAATCAGACTTCCTTTATACTTGTTCTTAAAAAGCAATATCCGGGCAGTGTAAAACTGCCCTTAATTGCATATATTCTGCTGTTAAATATCGTCTTCGCCCTGCAAAGCGTCGTATCCGCGCTCACCGGTGCGGACTTTGACGACGTCGTCAACCTCATAGATGAATATCTTACCGTCGCCGATATTGCCCGTGTAGAGCACTCTGCGCGCTGCTTCGACTACATCCTGAACAGGCACTGCCGAAACCACCATTTCAAGTTTCATCTTGGGATTGAGATTCATTTCCTCTATCTCAACTCCGCGGTATTTCTTGATATTGTGTCCTTTCTGAGTGCCGCAGCCCATAACGTTCGTGACGGTCATTCCGGTAACGCCGATATCGTTCATCGCATCCTTTACAGCCTCAAACCTTGCGGGATCGAATACCATGACTATCTTTGTCAGACGCGGTTTGTTAGAGGTCATATATGTTTCGACCGGAACCGCCGCTTCAACCGGCTGAGCGGGGATAAGAGGAGTGACGTCTTTCGCATCGGGAAGAATCGCCTTCATCGAAGCCGAGGTTGCAACTGCCATTGCCGGCATGAAATCAGCATAGGCGGAGGGAAGATTGTGCTCCGTTGCATCGAGGCCTTTGATTTCCTCCTCTTCGCTGACACGAAGACCGTGGAATTTCTTAATAAGATTGAAAACTATAAGCATTGTGACAACGGTCCATGAAGCGACGCATACAAATCCGAGTGCCTGAAGACCGAGCTGATGCAGACCGCCGCCGTAGAAAAGGCCTTTGCCGACTCCGTTTGCGCCGGTTGAGAAAAGGCCGACTGCGAAGGTGCCCCAGATTCCGTTTGCGAGGTGAACGGCGCAGGCGCCGACGGGATCATCGACATGCAGCTTTTTATCAATAAACTCAACGGCAACAACAACCAGAATTCCCGAAACAGCTCCTATGATTATGGAGCCGAGAGCGTCGGTGCAGTCGCAGGGCGCGGTAATTGCCACAAGGCCCGCAAGCGAGGCGTTAAGGCTCATTGATACATCGGGTTTGCCGTCCTTTATCCAGGTGAATATCATAGTAACTACCGTTGCAACCGAAGGAGCGAGAGTGGTTGTAACAAATATTGAAGCGAGCATATCGGTATTTGTAGCGGCCGCGCCGTTGAAACCATACCATCCGAACCAGAGAATGAATACTCCGAGTGCTCCGACCGTAAGGTTGTGTCCGGGAATTGCTCTTGCTGTTTTTTTGCCCGTTGCCTTATCAACTTTGTATTTGCCGATACGCGGGCCGAGCATTGCAGCTCCTATAAATGCGGCGATGCCGCCGACCATGTGGATTGCCGTTGAACCGGCGAAATCATGAAAACCTAGCTTCGCGAGCCAACCGTTGCCGTTCCATATCCAGCCTGCTTCTATCGGATAAACGACAGCAGAAATAACTGCTGAATAGATGCAGTAGGAAGAAAACTTCGTTCTCTCTGCCATTGCACCGGAAACTATCGTTGCAGCTGTTGCGCAGAAAACTAGATTGAATACGAAATTCGACCAGTCAAAATGAGCGTAATCAGTAAAAACTCCGAGCGTCGGCATGCCGATAATACCGCCCAGGCACTCTTCACCCATCATTAAGCCGAAACCCAGCAGGATAAACATCACTGCGCCGATACAGAAATCCATCAGGTTTTTCATTATGATGTTGCCGGCGTTTTTTGCTCTTGTGAATCCGCTTTCAACCATTGCGAAGCCGCATTGCATAAAGAATACAAGCGCCGCACCTATTAGGAACCAGACTCCAAAAATGCTGTCATTGACAGCGGTGAAAATTGAATCAGTCATAATATATAATTTCTCTTTCGTTTATGTTTATTGACAGCGGAAATAAGCACAATTGAATCCGCCGCAGATATCTCCTTTATTAAGTGTGGGAATGCTCTCAGCTTTCACAAAGAGCATTCCCTGTAAAAAGGAGAAAAAGTCAGTTATTGCCGGTGAATCAATAGTTGATCATATACTGCTCTATTTCCCACTGGCTGACTTTTGTTCTGTAATCATCCCATTCGGCTTTCTTGCCCTTGATATAGTTATCAAACGCCTGAGAGCCGATGACCTCTTTTACAAATGAATCCTTCTCAGCTTCCTCGATAGCTTCTTCGAGCGTTCCGGGCAGGCAGTCAATGCCTTCCTTCGCAAGCTCTTCCTCTGAAAGGACAAATACGTTCTCATCATAGGCGGGCTTCGGAACGAGGCCTCTCTTTATGCCGTCAAGACCTGCGGCAAGGCAGAGCGCCATTTCGAGATACGGGTTGCAGGTCGGATCGGGGCAGCGAAGCTCAACTCTCGTTCCCTTGCCTCTGCTGGCGGGGATTCTGATAAGGCAGGAACGGTTTGAAGTGCTCCATACAAGATAGCTCGGGGCTTCATAGCCGGGAACAAGGCGCTTGTATGAGTTGACGGTCGGGTTTGAGAAGACGGCGATTCCCTTGATATGCTCCATAATGCCTGCTATGAATGAATAGGCCTCTTTTGAAAGACCGAGCTCGCCGTCGGGATCGTCAAAAATATTCTTGCCGGTCTTTGTATCATAAAGGCTCATGTTCGTATGCATGCCGCTGCCGTTGATGCCGTAAATCGGTTTCGGCATAAAGGTCGCGTGAAGGCCGTGCTTCGTGGCGTAAGTCTTGACAACATGCTTGAAGGTCATGACTCTGTCGGCGGTAAGAAGTCCGTCGCCGAACTGGAAGTCGATTTCGTGCTGACCTTCGGCAACCTCGTGATGAGACGCCTCGATGGTATAGCCCATTTTTTCAAGCGCAAGGCAGATATCTCTGCGGCAGTTCTCGCCGTGGTCAATCGGGTTCAGGTCAAAGTAGCCCGCTTCGTCGCCGGTTTCAAGAGTCGGTTTTCCACTCTCGTCGAGTTTGAAGAAGAAGAATTCGCATTCGGGGCCGACGTTGAAGCCGTAACCCATATCTGCCGCCTCGGCCATAACTCGTTTGAGAATGTTTCTCGGATCGCCCTCGAAAGGAGTTTTGTTATCCGCTTTATATACCGAGCAGATAAGTCTGCCGGTCTGGATTTCGTGATGCTTTCTCCAGGGAACTATTGCCCATGTATCATAATCGGGATGAAGATACATATCGCTCTCATCAATTCTTGCAAAGCCGTCAATTGACGAGCCGTCAAACATGCACTCATTGTCAAGCGCTTTTTCAAGCTGCGAAACGGTAATTGCCACATTCTTCATAATGCCGAATAAATCGGTGAACTGCAGTCTGACGAATTCAACATTATTCTCCATTGCGCTCTTAAGGATGTCTTCTTTTGTTAATCTGCTCATTGTTTTTTCCTCCGTTATTTATGTTATTTTTTCTTTATCCATTTATTTTCGGCATCCGGCGGTATTGACCGGAGCTATGGGATTAATAGGGAATACCGGCGAATCGTAAAACCGGAAACCGAATTCTCCGCTATTCATTGTATCAACCTCCTTAATAAAACAAAAAGCGGCACTCTTCCCGACGGAAAAGCACCGTTGCTTTAAGCTTTGACAAAATAGAATTGGAAATTATGAAAAGAAAAAAGGCGTCAATGAGCCGAAACTCAAAGACGCCTTTGCCTTCCTTGCTTGTAATTTTACTCTCCGAACAGTTATATGTCAACCCGTTTCTGACAATTTCTCCAAAATCGGGATATATGTATATTCCTGTTACTTTATGATGAAAACTTTTTGTGCAAAAAGAATAAATGAAATAGATATATTTTTCATTCTAAATAACCTGACTAAATATTTGTTATTATGTAATACCTATTGTATTTCAACGTATCGGTATGATAAAATATATAGGTAAGAAATTATAAAATAGTTTGGGAGGTTATAATATGAAAAATACTAAAATAACTGTATCTCTCATTCTCTCGCTGATGCTTGTGCTTAGCGCGGTCGCTGTCGGCAGCTTTGTTGCTTTGGCGGATGAGGCCGGCTCTTATTCCGCAGGGGCTATCATTGAATACGGCACCTATCCTCAAAGCCGAGTTGAGCAGACAGCTGCTCTCAACTCGGCTGCGGAAAGCGCTGCTTGGGAGAGCTACGGCTATTACAGCGGCACGGGAATTTATTATGACGGCAATATGATCGCCGGCGATTTTGCGGAATTTGCCGATTTCGTTCTTGACGGTGGTAAATACCGAGCAGTGCGTTTCTCTGCTTACCGTCCATATATGACTGGCCTGGGTAGATTTGCGGAGAATTCCTATGTTGATGATAATGGCTACGAGCTCAATACCATTTACTATTTCAGATTCGATCCCGTTCAGTGGAAGGTTCTCGACCCGGACACCGGCTTTGTAGTCAGCGCTAATCATATTGACAGCTTGGCTTTCAACAATTATCTTGCGC
>JAFZOE010000149.1 GCA_017552845.1 Clostridia bacterium | reverse complement strand
TCCTTAAAAAATGTAAAAAAATTATTAACTTTTGCTTGACAATTGACAATCTTAATGCTAAAATAAACTGTATTATATTATGTGTAATTATGCGCATTGGCTCTCGCATGATTACACCGGCTCATAAAATATGCAAAACTGTTTCTTTAAGGAGGAAAATTGCATGAAGTTGTTCACTAAAAAAACACTCGCAATCCTGTTATCCGCACTCATAGTAATGAGCAGTATCTCTATTGCTGTTTTCGCAGTGTATAAAGGTACCATTACTTCAACGACCAAATTCAACAACTCAACTGATGAGAAGGTTTATGCTAAGCCCGGCGATTCAGTAAAAGCTGTTGTGACAATCACATCAACCGGCTCAGAAACTGAGAAATTCTATGTCGGTTCAATGGCGTTTGAGTATCAGTATGACAGCGATATGTTTGAGCTTGACACCGACAGTCTGACCGCTCACGCGTCTATAACCGGTGCATACAATCTCGTTCCCAGCGACGGAAGCGAAATGGTCGGTTATTATATCGACGGTGCGTCGATAGCTCCCGGCGGAAATCCCAGCGGTTATGATACTGTTTTTGTTTCCGTTCAGAAGTTCAAGGTTCAGGAATATAATAATTCCCCCGCTTTTGAGATTCCTTTCAAGGTAAAGACCGATGTTCCGGTTGACAAAGAGGGCAAAATGATTGTTATGCCCGGCTCAGTCAGAGACGGTGACAATGATGATTATCCCACTCAGGCTGACTATGTTACCAATGATGCAGTTATCGGATCAACTCAGCCTCTCAGCAGCGGAGATTTCGTTCCTGCCGAGGACTATGATCTTACTGTTAACTCAACTTCCAACAAAGTTGTTGTAAAGGGTTCCGTTAAGTATGATCCCAACGGCGGCACAATCGACGGCTCAACCGATGCTGTAACTGTTGACGGTTACTATGGCAAGCCCATCACCGAAAACGAGAAGAAGCCCGCTGACATCACTCCCGAGGCACCCACCGGCAAGAAGTTCCTCGGCTGGGTTACCAGCTCCGACGCAACCACTCCTCTTACCGATACTGAGCTCGCAGAAATTACCAACAACAAAGAAGGCTCAGAGGCCATTCTTATCGCTCTTTATGAAGACCTGCCCGTAACCCTTACCTTCGATTCAAAGGGCGGCTCCAATGTCGATCCCATCGAGGAGAAGCCCGGCACTGCCATTACTGCCCCCGATGATCCCACCAAGGAAGGTTATGACTTCGGCGGCTGGTATACCGACGCAAACTGCACCGACGGTAACGAATACACCGTTCCCTCAACAATGCCCGATGAAAGCAAGACCGTCTATGCAAAGTGGACACCCAAGAAGTTCCATATTTATTATGATGAGAACGGCGGCGCTCCCGAAGCTACCGATCCGGAAGTAGAATATGACACCAATCTTCCCGATGATCCCACCGTCACCAGAACAGGCTATACCTTCGATAAGTGGGTATATTCCGAGACGGCAGGCGGCGCTGAGATTGCAAAGCCCGAAAAGATGCCCGCAAAAGACCTCTATGCAAAAGCACAGTGGACCAGAGAAGTAAGCATCACTCTTGATAAAGACGGCGACGAAGATCCCGTTATCAAGTCAAATGATAATGAAGCAAACTACACCGACAGCGAAGGCAACCCCGTAACTCCCGATTCAACTGATCCCACCAAGCTTCCCGGCGTTGATCCTACCGAGGATACCAATCCCGATCATCCCAACGGCGGCGAGTTTGAAGGCTGGAAGATAGACGCTCCCGGCACACCGAATGACGGCAAGCTCTATGACTTCTCCAAGAGCCCCAGAGAGAACCTCGGCCTCACCGACGGCGCAGATGTTCCCGACTTCACTCTTACTCCTTCATTCGTTCCTTACTATAATGTAACTTATAAGAATGAAGACGGTTCCGAAGTCCGCACAGACAAGGTTCTTGAAGGTTCGGCTCTTCCCGCACAGCCCGCAGATCCCGAAATCCCCGAAGGCAAGGTATTCAAGGGTTGGTTAGATTCAAACGAAAAGAAACCGACCGATTATGCACAGATGCCCGCAAATGATCTTGTATTCACCGCAACATTCGCAGATCAGGAAGCCGGCACATATAAGGCAATATTCAAAGATGGCGACAAGACCATAGAAGAAGAAGACGTTAAGGAAGGCGATCCCATTCCTCTTCCGAGCGAGCCCAAGAAGTTCGGCTTCGTATTCAAGGGTTGGGAGCCCGAAGTTCCCGATGCAATGCCCGGCAACGATATAGAGTTCCAGGCTCAGTGGGAAATTGACAAGACTCTCATCGCAGTCGTAGTTGGCGGCACTCTCGTCGCAGGCGGCGTTGCAACAGCAATCGCAGCTACCAATACCGCTCTCATAGTAGGCGGCGCAGTAGTAGGCGGCATCGCTGTAGCGGCAATCGCTTCCAAGACTCACAAGGTAACCTACCTTGTTGACGGCAACACCTACAGAATCTTCTACTTCGTCGAAGGCAGCAAGATCATCGTTCCGAAGGATCCCAGCAAGGACGGCTACACCTTCAAGGGTTGGAATCCCGAGGTTCCCGAGAGAATGCCCGACCACGATCTCGTATTTGAAGCTCAGTTCGCTAGAACCGGCGCAGATGTAATTGACGACGTTCCCGCGACCGGATCCGCAGCAGCAGGCCTCGCAGTATTCGCAGTAATCTCCGGCGCATGCGCAGCGGCATACGTGATGAACAAGAAAAAGAAAGAGTTCTGATTGAATAATCCGACTCCTTAAAAAGAAACATTCCGCGGCAGGTTAATCCTGCCGCGGTTTTATTTTAGCTATATCAGAATAAGATAACAGATAATAAAAATCCGCCCTGCCGATTGACAGGGCGGGATTCTTATAAGCGAAAACTTATTTAAGTTCAACCTTTGCGCCGACTTCTTCAAGCTTTGCCTTAGCAGCTTCAGCGTCCTCTTTGGAAACGCCTTCTTTAACTGCCTTGGGAGCGCCGTCAACAACTGCCTTAGCCTCTGCAAGGCCGAGACCGGTGAGCTCACGGACAACCTTGATAACCTTGATCTTCTCTGCGCCGACTTCTGCAAGAACTACGTCAAACTCAGTCTTCTCATCTGCTGCTGCAGCGCCTGCGTCTGCAACGGGACCTGCTACTGCAACTGCTGCTGCAGCGCTTACGCCGAATTCTTCCTCAACGGCGTGAACGAGCTCTGAAAGCTCAAGAACGGTAAGAGCCTTGATCTCTTCGATCATAGCATTGATTTTTTCTGATGCCATTTTAATATCCTCCAATTTGAAATGTGTTTAGGTTAATTATTCTGCGGGGGTTTCTTCAGCGGCGGGAGCTTCCTCGGCGGGAGCCTCTGCTGCTTCTTCTGCTGCGGGAGCAGCTTCCTCTGCGGGTGCCGCTTCTGCTGCCGGTGCTTCCTCAGCTGCGGGAGCCGCCTCTTCTGCAGGAGCTTCTGCCTCTGCTTCAGCGGGTGCGCAGGCGTCTGCGCCGCCCTTGTCAACTATAGCCTGAATAGCGCGTGCGAATGCTGCGATAGGAGCATTGAATGCGTTGCAGACCGTAGCGAGAAGGACTTCTCTGGTGGGAAGCTTTGCGAGTGAATCGATAGTGGCAACGTCCACTACTGCGCCCTCAAGGTAACCGCTCTTGATTGAGAAGGTCTTGCTCTTATCGGCAAACTTCTTGAGAATTCTTGCTGCTGCGGTGTGATCTTCGGGGCTGATGGCGATAGCCGTAGTTCCTTCGAGAACCTTGCTGAGATCGTCGAGACCTGCTTCCTTGGCTGCGAGGCCGAGGAGAGTATTCTTGACTACCGAGTATTTGACGCCTGCCTCGCGCAGTTCCTTACGGAGCGCTGTATCGTCGGCAACGTTGATACCTTTATAGTCAACGAGAACACCTGCTACTGAGCCCTTGATGAGCTCTGCAAGTTCGGCAACCTGCTGCTTCTTTTGCTCTAATACTTTCTCACTTGGCATTTTCTGTTTTCACCTCCATGCAAAGTATATATTAAACATAACAATCAAATGTGCCCTTTCCGCAACCGCAGAAAGGGCACAAACATACTTATATTATGGTATGTTTCCTTTCTCGGCAGGCGGTATAAATACCTTACGCGGAATGCACCTGCTGTCTTCAAAAAGAACAGCTTAGTTATATTAACACAGTTTTATTGCCGTGTCAATAGTTTTTTCACATTACTGCGCGACGCCGACGACCTTGTTGGGGTTGACTTTTATGCCGGGGCCCATTGTGGTGGCAAGAACGCAGGATTTGATATACTGGCCTTTTGATGCCGCGGGCTTTGCCTTAACGATCGCATCAAGAAGGGTGTCAAAGTTTTCCTGAAGCTTTTCAGCGCCGAAGGAAACTTTGCCGATGGGGCAGTGGATGATGTTGGTCTTATCAAGACGATACTCAATCTTACCTGCTTTGGCTTCGGTAACTGCCTTGGCGACATCGGGGGTAACCGTGCCTGCCTTCGGGCTGGGCATCAGGCCGCGGGGACCGAGGACCTTACCGAGACGGCCAACGAGGCCCATCATATTCGGAGCTGCGATAGCAACGTCGAAATCCATGAAGCCTTCGCCCTGGATCTTTGCAACGAGATCTTCAGCGCCAACGATTTCAGCGCCTGCCGCTGCTGCTGCATCGGCCTCGGGGCCTTTTGCGAAAACAGCAACTCTGACGGTCTTGCCGGTGCCGTTCGGAAGAACGACAGCGCCGCG
>JAFZOE010000148.1 GCA_017552845.1 Clostridia bacterium | reverse complement strand
TAACCTGGCCGGATATATCGCGGGAACCGTTCTCACACAGTTCTTCATCACACATGACATGCAGGTCGTTTATATAATGGAATCCGCTCCAGACAAACACAGGGCAAAGATTTACTCCTCGATAAAATGTGTGGCCATGCTCGGTGTTACCCTTATTCCGCTTCTGAGAAAGACAATGATGCACAGCACTTCGGAATGGAGAAATGTATTTCTTGTTCCCGCTCTTCTGGGAATGGCTGTCAGTATAGCAGCTATCTTTCTTGCCAAGGAAACAGACGCATTCAATATCGCCAGAATAAATGAACTCAAGGGAATTGCCATGGCAGAAGAAGGCAGTTCAAGCAACGGAGGAATTATCAACGCCCTGAAATTCGGCTTCAGACATAAGCAGACAAAGTGGCTCTTCCTCGCTCTCGTATTCTGCGAAACCGGATTCATTTTTACTCTTGACTATCAATCTATAATGACATTCGGCTTTGTGAAAAACGCAATGGCTCAGGGCCTTTTCGCCGATATGGAGACAGCAAGCGAGAGCATTCTTATGAATGAAATCACGACCGCTCTCTTCTTCTATCCCATTGGCTGTGCACTCAGCCAGCTTATACCCGGATTCATTTCCGATAAGAAGGGCAGAAGATTCTCGGCTATTGCAATGTCCGCTTCGGCCGTCGTTCTCTTCCTCGGTTTCTGGCTGGGCGCAGAAAAAGGACTTCCTCCCCGGCTTGTAGGCTTCCTTTGCGGCGGCAGTGTGGGAACATTCTGGGCCAACATCGACACCATTTCCCTTATGGCAGGCGAGTCGACGCCCACGGAACTCCGTTCCTCCATGCTTTCCGCAATATATCTTCCCCTGGGTCTCGGAATCGGTTTCTCCTTCGGCGTATCCTTCCTGTTTATGAAATTGTTCAGCGAGCAGGCAATCGGCATTATTTCCCTGTGCCTCACCGTCCCCGGACTTCTCGCGGACTTCTTCATTCTTTCACTCAGGGTTAAAGAAACTGCCGGAGTCGATCTTAAGGAAATCGACGGCTCCGAATTTGACTGATGACCGATTGCGGGCGCCGGCCGGAGTAAACATTTATCTGAATACAGAAAAGAAAAACAGCGGAGCAAAGCCGGAAAGCTATGCTCCGCTGAATTAATAATCAGTATTTACAGGGTAATGCCGAAAAATGCCAGAACTGTATCGAAAGCATTGCGGATATATTCAGCAACCATATTGAAGAAATCTATTACCTGATCAATGAAAGATTTCTCGGCGGGTTCATCTTCTCCGCCTTCAACCGTGCATGCATATAAAGTGTCGATGCCCAGAGTGTTGCCGTTGTTGGCTTTAAGATCCTTTCCGAGTCTGAGGCTGCATTCTCCGTTCTTAAGGCCCGAATAGGTAAGAACGGTGTAGCTGTTGCCTTCATCGTTTTTCTTGAAATCGGTGAAGCTCATGGTTACGCCTTCGATTTTGGTGTTTGAAAGATCGACAAAACAAATCTGTTCGAAGTTTGCCGCCTGATTATCAGTCATACCGCGGTCAAATGTGATTGTGATTTCGCCTTCGGGGCCGATGGGCTCCTCGGTAATATCTTTGCCGTTAACGGTAACCGAAACGACGGAGAGAGGATTGTTTCCGCCGCCCGAGCCCGAGCCGTCACCTTTGACAGAAAAAGCAATTTCCTGCTTTGCGCCGAGAGTGTTTCCGTTCTTAGCGGTCAGTTCCTTGCCGATTGTAAGAGTATAATCGCCTTTGGCAAGATCGCCGAGCGTCACGATGAATACGGTTTTGTCTTCTCCGGGAGATACGGTGCTGCTTGCTTCTGCGCCTTCGGCATCCTTGACCTTGATTTTGCCGATATTATTGGCCAGAACGCTTTCATCCGTAACATTGACGGAGAAGGTCAGTGTGATTTCGGAATCGGCCTGGATTCTTGATCCCTCCAGATCTGCCTCGCCGACTTTTGCCGATACAAGAGTGAGCGGTTTGTCTCCGCCGCCATCGCCTCCCGCTGCGAATGCAGTGACATTCAGCAGCATAAGGAGTGCCAGGATAATGCTGAGAATTGATGCTGTTTTTTTCATAGTTGGTTTTCCTTTCGTTATATTATTTTTTCTTTTTTATTATCAAAACTGTCGCAATGACTGCGGCAATTCCTGCGCCTGCAAATATAAACGGCAGAGGGGAACGGCTTTTCTCTTCGGTATCAGAAACATTATTATCGGTATCTGCCGTTTTTGTTTCAGAATACATGATTGAGTCCGTTTCCGATTCAGCCAATTCTTCTGTTGAGGATACTGTAACTGCTTCGGTATCATATGCCGGTGATTCCTGATTCAGGGAGGTTTCATCCTTAAGAGTTGAAGATTTAATGCTTGATTCTGAAGCGGAAGCGGCAGATTCAGAAACGGCAGCAGTTGTTTTTGTGTTTGCTGCGGTTGTTGATGCTGTCGTTGAATTCACTTTTGCCGAAGTGGTTTTCGCCGCAGTTGTTCTTCTTGCTCTTGTGGTAGGCGATGTGGTCGAAGATATCTGCCCGGCTGTGGTTCTTGCCGCCGTAGTTGACGTTGTTTCAGGTTGTGTAACAGGTGTGAACTTAGTCGTGGTTTGCTTAATCTGCAAAGACTTAGTAGTTGAAGGCTTTGCGGTTGTAGACTTAGTAGTAGAAGGTTTTGCGGCAGTAGTAAAACTGATATATGTATCCCTGCCGAGACTGACTCCGCTCTTTGAAGTGATATCCTTGCCGATTTTAAGCAGATATGTCTCTCCGGGTTCAAGAGAGGATTTGGGCTTTATAGTGACAATTCTCTTTATTGAAGGGTCAACCTGGTCGTCGCCCATAATAACATCTATCGGAACTGAATTTCCTTTACTGTCAGTCATGGAGAAACAATTCATATTGTTGTCTCTGACAGTAAAATGGACGACATTTTTATTGAAATTGAGAACGATTTCGGGCGTCAGCGAAACATTCTGCTCTCCGTTAGCGATGCTTGCGGATTCAAGTGCCAGAGGTTTGTCTTTCCCGCCGCCGCTTCCGTCGCCGTTACCGCCTTCGGCAGAAGCAGGAACTACAAATGAAAGAGCAATCAGAACTGCAGCAAGGAAAACAAGTATATGTCTGGCGCCGGTATTATTTATCATTTGCTTCACCTCTTCATACATTCAAAACTCGTTGCCGTCCACCTGCGGTAGCGGCAGTTATAGCAGCTTATTGCATCATCGCAGACAAGCTCGTCCTCGCAGTCCTCGGAAAAGCAGCTGCACTGCGAGGCAACGCGCGCAGCATCCTCAAAAGAGCCCTTCCCGCCGGCAAATACGGCTTTTCCGTTTTCTTTTATCCAGTCAGTCATTGTTTTTTCTCTTTGTTCTTTTTGATTTTCGGCTTCGGCATCAGCTGACCGTTTTCATTTATGATAACGCCTGTTATCAGCCCTTTGCTGTAAAGCAGTTTTGTGGGATGAACGAATCTGATTGAGAGATTATCCGTGATTTCGTTCCCGTCTTCATCGATAAAGCGCTGAACGCCGAATACCGAGGCGAATTCCGACGTGGTCCAGTCGGGCTTGTTGGGCAGAGGCTGGATTTTGCCTTTGATTCGGCCCTCTTCTTTTCCGGCGCGCAGAGCGGCTCCGGCGAGAGCACCGATTATTCCGCCGCCCGTTCCGCCGTGCTCGCTCAGATGGAGCCCGTTTCCGAATTCTTTTGCCGCTTTATACGTCTCTTCTTTGGTCAGGACCTTGCACTGAGCGCGTTTTCCGAATTCAATAAGTGCGGAATAATCAAGGGAAGAATCGTCGGTCAGAATACAGAGTCCGGGATCGGAACCCTCGGCCGAATTTTCTTCAAGATATTTTTGGCAGAACTCCGTGAATACTTCGCGGTCGTTTGTTTCCGCGGCGCAGCACATTGAGCTGTTATGTGAAGTATAGGGAATGTCATCGTGAATAAATAGCTGATAACGGACTGTAAAGCCTGCTTTGGCAAGGCCTTTAATAGCCGCTTCGCCCATCATATTCTCGAGAAGCTCACCCGTTCCGATGCTGTCATAATTATCGGTATCGTCTATGCAGACAAAAAGCTTCATGCGGCATCCTCCTTATGCTCGGTTTTCGGCTCGCGCATTTCGGAGCCCTCAATGATGGCGCTCAGCCATTCGTCGCCGATTTCAAAATCAAAGAATTCTTTGTAAAAAGATTTTATTTCGGAATCCATATCAACCTGAAAGCTGTCGGGATAAAGGAGATTCATCAGCCAAAGAATCGCAAGCGGTGTCTCAAAGCTTGAAGGATGGCCCCACCTGGTTATGCCGATGGGAATCTGATACACTTCGCCCTTTTGCACGCAGGAGAGTCCCTCCCATTTCGAGTCGCTGAGTATATAGTCGTCAACCATAGCTTCGTTGCAGATAATGATATCTGGATCCCAAACATATATCTGCTCGAGCGTGGTGTATGCTTTTTCGCCTTCAATGCTGAGCTTCCCGCTCTGAACCGATACATTTTCTGCGCCCGTGAGTGCAATCCAGTCGGCGCAGTAGCTTCCTTCATAATCGGTGCGGACCGCTTCATTTACCGAATGGTAAATCCGCTTCGGCGTTCCTTTTTCTGCTTTCTCCGTGCGTTCAATAACCGATTTGAAATAGGATATATATTTCTGAGCCTTTTCTTCACTCGCAAATGTCTTCCCGAGAATATCTACAGCTTTCAGCTGATCTTCGATTGTTTCAAAGTCTATAACAATATAAGGCGCGCCGATTGCTTCGATTTTTGCCCTTTCCGCTTCGCTTTCATAGACGCCGGAATTGATAATCATAAGATCGGTGTTCTTCGCCATAATTTCCTCTGCGTTGACCGAGCCGCTGTTTTTGACTACCGCGGCGTTTTCAAGAGAAGGACATATCTGCATAAGCAGCTTGCTCCTTGCAGCGTTATTGGTAAAAGAAGTGATTCTGTCTCCGAAACCGAGCATAACGATAATCGGACCGGAGAACGGGCAGAGAACACATACGGATTTAGGATCCGAAGGAACCGAAACTTCTCTGCCTGCGCAGTCTGTAACCGTAATATCGCCGGTCGGATTACGCTTTTCGGGAGTGCAGGCGCAAAGAGAGACAAAAAGAATTAAAAATGAGATTACAAGCGCCGCAAATCGTTTCATAAGTTTTCTCCTTGTTAAGAATCACTGCCCAGCACGGCAATCGTTCTGACAGTCTTTCCTTCTTTGCTCAGTGTTTCATGCACCGCCGCACGGACTCCGTAAACTTCAAGAAGTGTTTCGGGAGTTATCAGTTCGCCCGGTTTACCCGAGCGGACCTCTCTGCCTCTGCTGAGCATGACAGCTTCAGACGGAATTCCTTCCGATTCAAAATAAAGAGGATGCTGGAGGGCATGCGTTGCCATAAGCACGGTTATTCCGTCATTTCTGACAAGATCCGTTATTATTTCAAGAAACAGAAGCTCGTTTTTGAAATCTAGCGAGCTTGTCGGTTCGTCCAATACTATGAGCGGCGCCTGTTGAGCAAGGGCGCGGGCAAGAAGCACAAGCTTACGCTCGCCGCCCGAAAGCTCCGTATAAGGTCTTTCGGCAAATTCTTCAATTCCGATTCGTGCTATCGCCGAATCACAGATTTCATAATCCTCTTTATCCGGCGCCCCGAGAAGCCCCGACTGCGCGGTTCTTCCCATAAGAACTATTTCTCTTACGGTGTATGGAAAGGTCGGACTATGAAGCTGAGGAACATATGAGACCAGCTTCGCAAGTTCCGGGCGGGAAAGCGGAAGGATGTCTTTTCCGCACACTGAGATGCTTCCCGTATAGTTTCTGTGGAAACCGAGCACGCAGTCAAGCAGAGTCGTTTTACCGCTGCCGTTTGGACCGAGGAGGCAGACGATCTCTCCCTTTTCGGCCGACAGCGACAAGCGGGAGAGCAGAGGAGTTTTATCATATGAAAAAGACAGATTATCAATTTGCAGAATCATGCCGTGAATCCTCCCTTCGTCTTTTTGAGAAGATATACGAAGAAAGGCGTGCCGATAAGCGCGCAGAGAATTCCTATCGGTATTTCAGAGCCTGTGAGTGTGCGTGAGAGCAGGTCCATTATTACCATAAATCCTGCTCCGAGAGAAATGCTGACGGGGATGAGTTTCTGATTGCTGTTTCCGATAATCATACGCCCGATATGCGGTATAACAAGGCCCACCCAGCCGATGGTTCCGCTGATGCAGACTGCCGCGGCGGTGCAGAGAGTGGCGCCGCCGATAATCATGATCTGCGCTCTGCGGACATCAACGCCGAGCGAGGCGGCCTCTCTCTCTCCCATTGAAAGCACATTAAGTTTCCAGCGTGAGAGAAAAACAAGGAGCATACCGAGGCCCATCGGAATAAGAGCATAAAAATGAGAATAGTTTACCGAAGCGAAGCTGCCCATAAACCAGAAGGTGATGGAAGGGAGCTGGCTGTATGGGTCGGCGACATATTTCATTATCGATACAAGTGCGCTGAAAAATGCACCGACTATAACGCCGCCGAGAATCATGGTTATCGAAGTGGTAACGCGTGATATTCTGCCGGCAAAGTAACTTAAAAGCACTGCGGCAACTGCGAAGACAAACGAAAAGAAATATGTATATACTCCGCCGCCGAAAAACACTATCGCTATGCATGCCCCGAAGCCTGCGCCGTTTGAAACTCCGAGAATACCGGAATTGACAAGCGGATTTCTGAATACGCTCTGAAACGCCGCTCCGGAGACTGCGAGAGAAGCGCCGACAAAAGCTGAGGCAATTGCCCTGGGAAGGCGGAGCTGTAAAACCGTAACGCGCGAAGCGGCAGAAACATCAGCGGGGCGAAGGATTGATAACACTACCTCGCTCAAAGAAAGGTGATATCTGCCGAAAAACAGCGAAACAAATACGGCAAGAAGCGGCAAAATCAAAAGCAATGCTTTTACGGTCAAAGACAGATTGTCTCTTATTTGCGTCTTTTGCATTTTTCCGCTCCTTTCCTTTTATTTGCGTATAATCACATCCGGATCAGTATACCCGCCGCTCCGGAAATTATAATCAGAATTATCGGCGACATACCGTTTTTGAGAATCTTCTTTGAGCCGAAATAGACTGCCGCAAGAACAGCGGTCAATATCAGCGCTTTATAATCAAAAACCGGGCTTTGAACAGAACCGATTATATTATTAAGCGCCATAAAAACTCCCGTTGCGAGTATAATTCCCGCTATGCAGGGTTTCAATGTTCCTAGCGCCGAATTGAAGCCTTCGTAATTCAAAGCCTTTTTCAGAATTTTTATCAGAAGAAGAACAAAGATAAAAGACGGAAGCACAACGGCGAGAGTTGCAATTACAGCTCCGATAATTCCTCCGCGGGTGCTGCCGATATAAGTAGCCATATTGACCATAACCGGGCCGGGAGTGCTTTCGCTGACGGCTATCATATCCGAGAGCATCGCATCATCCATCCAGCCGTTCATAAGCACCGTTTCTCTTATGAGAGGTATCGCGGCGTAGCCGCCGCCGAATGTAAAAGCTCCTATTTTAAGGAATTCAAGAAAGAGTTTGAGATAAATCATGCTTCATTACCTCCCTTGCGCTTTCTGTTCACGAGGTAGATGATGAAGCCGGCTGCGGCAGCAAAAAGCATGAATACAATTGAAGTGATTCTGAGCGCAAAGATATTCACAGCCATCATAAGCAGAAATGAAACCGCGCCGGTTGTTATTGTAAGTGCCTTTTTCGGAAGCATCGAAAAGAGTTTTACAGCCGCATCGATTATAAGAATGCCGACAGCGATTTTTATGCCGTAAAAAGCGCCGGCAACCCATTTGTTTTCAAGAAATCTGTCAAGAAAGAAAGATATAATCAGAATGATTATAAACGACGGAACAACCATCCCGAAGGTTGCCGCAACAGCGCCCGCAATTCCTTTCTGTTTATATCCGACATAGGTGGCGCAGTTTATCGCGACAGGGCCGGGAGATGATTCCGAAACGGCGGGAAGATCCGTCATTTCTTCCTCGGTCAGCCAATGCTTTTCTCTGACGCAGATGCGCTCAATGAGCGGCAGCATTGCATAGCCGCCGCCGAACGTGAATAATCCGGTTTTGAAAAAGGCAAGAAATAATTCAAAAAGAATCTTCATACAATTGTTATTTCGTCATTTTCTTTTACTGTTCCGCCCTCGAGGACTATGCCGAAAATGCCTTCTCTCGGCATAATGCACTGACCGACAAGCTCCCTGATCGCGCAGCCGTCGTGGCACTCCTTACCTATCTGGGTGATTTCAATCAGCGCTTCGTCGCCGATTTTCAGCTTTGTGCCGATCGGCAGAGTGTGAAGCTCAATGCCTTCGGTTGTTATATTTTCGGCAAACATCCCGTGGCAAAGGCCGTCCGTGCGCATTCCCTGCGCTTTCTCAATGCTCTCTCTGGCGAGCAGGCTCACCTGACGATGCCATTTGCCCGCATGAGCGTCGCCCTCGAAGCCGAAATCCTTTATGAGCTTACCCTCCGGAATTGTCTTTTTCGGAGTTTTCTTTTTTTCGCTGATGTTAATTGCAACGACTCTTGCCATATTATCCTCCCGTTCTGTTAAGTCCGTGGCAGGCGCCTGAGCTTTCAAAGCTGTGTCCTGCGGGCTTTTTAAGAATTATATTTTTAACTTCTTCGGTAAGTCTGTCTTCGTCTTCAATGAACTTCATTATGTCATAAGCAGTATCATATCCGAGGCAGGGCTTGACTTTGCCGTCCGATAGCAGACGGATTCTGTTGCACTCCGAGCAGAATTTCTGAGTAATAGGATTGATAAGACCGACTCTGCCTTTGAAGCCGTCGGCTGAATAATATCTTGCCGTGCCTTCCTTATAATCGATAGGCTTAAGGAAAGTGAATTCTCTGAGAATATCATCGCCCGTGACTATAAGAGAAGCGTCCTCTCCTTCATCGGAAAACGGCATGAGCTCAATGAAGCGGACATCTATATTTCTGTCCTTCGCAAGATTTATCAATTTTCCCGCTCCGTCATCATTGACGCCTTTCATCAGCACGGCGTTGATTTTTATCGGGCTGAGTCCGGCTTTTTCAGCCGCATCAATTCCGTCAAGCACTTTTTTCAGCACATCTGCTCCCGTAAGGTGGCGGTAGGTGCTACCGTCGGTGCTGTCGAGGCTGATATTCACGCTGTCAAGCCCGGCTTTTTTCAGGTCTTTCGCATACTGAGAAAGATATACTCCGTTGGTTGTCAGCGCAAGCGTTTCAACGCCTTCAATTGAGTGTATTCTTTCGGCAATTTCGCAGATGTCATTTCTCACAAGCGGTTCGCCGCCGGTTATTCTGACTTTATTGATTCCGCATTTCACAAATGCGCGCACAAGTTTTTCAATTATTTCGGGGGAGAGCTCGGTTTCCTTTTTGGCGCAGTCGCTCTTGCCGCAATACACGCAGTTGAGATTGCAGCGCTGAGTTACGGAAACCCGCAGATATGTAATTTCTCTGCCGAAATTATCCTTCATCGTGATAGTCGCTCTTTCCGCCCGTCTTTTCAAGCAGTTTTATTTCTTCAATAACCATATCCTTGCCCATCGCTTTGCACATATCATAGACGGTCAGCGCGGTTATGGATGCGCCTGTAACGGCTTCCATTTCGATACCCGTTTTGTATGTGCATTTTGCGCGGACATATATGCCGAGCGAGCACTCGCTCTCTTTTTCAAAATCAACGGTTATTTTGTCAATCGGTATATTGTGGCAAAGAGGGATGAGTTCGCTCGTTTTCTTTGCGCCCATAATTCCCGCAATGCGCGCGGCGGCAAGCCCGTCGCCTTTTTTAAGTTCTGCGTTAAGCAGAGCCTTAAGTGCTTCGGGTTTCATTTTTATTCTGGCATAAGCGGTCGCGGTGCGTTCGGTTACTTCTTTTGAGCCGATATCAACCATTACCGCTTCGCCGTTTTCGTTTATGTGAGTCAGCATTTCAGCCCTCCATATATCCGCCCATGTCGTTAAGACGGGCTTTGAATTCATCGGAATACAGCACTTCGAGGAATGCTTTTACCATAGGATTGTCAAGATATTCTTTGTCAATCAGGAATTCATAAGTTTCGTTGCATATCGGAATGAAATCAAGGTCATACATTTTGGCGGCCGAGTAGATTCCGAGGCCTGCGTCCGCATTGCCGGCGGCAATAAGCGCCGCAACGGCCGTATGAGTGAATTCCTCGTTGTTGTAACCGCTTATCTCATCGGGTAAAATACCGTTTTTTTCAAGAAGATAATCGCAGAGTATTCTCGTTCCCGCGCCGCGCTGGCGGTTGACATAGCGGCCGTTCTTTATATCGGAAAACTCTTTGATTCCCAGCGGGTTTCCTTTTTTAACCATAAGGCCCTGAACTCTGCCGACGCCTTTAACGGCAACGGCGTTGCCCGACGGAATATATTTTTCAATGTAAGATTTATTGTATTCGCCTGTTTCGGTATCAAGCAGATGGATTCCGCCCATGTGGGCGAGGCCGTCGCGAACGGCGTATATTGCGCCCATGCTGCCGACATGAGTTGAGCAGACTCTAAACGGAGCGCCTTTTTTTGCCAGGAAATCGGAGACTTCGTCAATCAGCGGATCGTGGCTGCCCGTTATAATCAAAGTGTTTTCAATTTCGGAAAGCGGTCTGATAAGACGTATTTCAACCTCTTCGCCGGCTTCGATTCCCTCGCAGTCCTGAGGAACGAGCAGAACACCGTCTGCCTTGGTGAAGCTTGTTATCACGCCCGCGCCCCTTGAGAGCGGCGATGCGGAGAGTTTCCCGCCGATTCTGCCGAGAGAAACTCGGACATACTCGGTATATTTGAGAGACGATACAATCTTTTTGGAGAGCACGGCTTTGAGAGTTTCGCCCTCTGTGCGTTCTTTTCCGTAATACATGGAAACAACATCGCCGACTATTTCATCCATAATGACTATTGCCGAAACGGGGTAGCCGGGAATGCCGATAACCGGCTTACCCTGCGCCTCGCCGAGAACGGCCGGTTTGCCGGGTTTTATAGCAATACCGTGAACGAGAACAGTGCCGAGCGAAGCTGTGATTTCGCTTGTGTAATCGTCTCTGCCTGCCGAAGAACCCGCCGAAATGAGAACAATATCGCATTCCGAAAGCGCGGTTTCAACGGCGGCTTTTATCAGTTCCTTTTTATCGGGAGTAATCGGATATACTTTTGCCTCGGCTCCGAATGAGTCAAGCATTCCTTTAAAGACTGTTGAATTGAATTCGATTATATCGCCTTTGCCGGGGTTGCTTGTAGGCGCAACTATCTCATCGCCAGTCGGAATAATACCGACAAGCGGTTTCTTTATAACTTCAATTTCGGTTATTCCGCCCGCGAGAAGCGCCCCGCAGAGAGACGGTGTGAGCTTTGTTCCCGAAGGCGCAATCATATCGCCCATGCAGATATCTTCGCCGACCTGACGCACATTCTGCCAGGGATAAACGGCGGAAATTATCTGCAGTTTGTCATCGCCGAGCTCAATCAGATCCTCAACCATAATAACAGCGTCGCAGCCGTCGGGTATCGGGTCGCCGGTGTCGACAACCGTATAATCACCGGGTGCTAAAATAACCGGCGTTTTTTCACTCGCGCCGAAGGTTGTTTCCGATTTTACGGCAATGCCGTCCATAGCGCTCGCGTTGTAATGGGGCGAGCAGATAACGGCATAAGCGGCGTTTTTGATAACCCTTCCGCAGGCATCGGTGACTGCGACTGTTTCAGTCTTGCAGCCGAATCCCGCATCCTTCAGATGATTAAAAAATATTGTTTTTGCCTCGCTGAGAGGGACATTGTTTAGATAATTATGTTTCATAGGCTGTATATTTCCAATACCGTTCCTTTGTTTATTCCTTCGGTGTTTCTCGGGATTCTTATGAATCCGGTAGCTTCCGATAAAACCGAGATTATGCCGGATTTGGTATGAAGCGGAACGATTTCATTGTTTTCATTCATTTTTATGCAGAGAAACTCTTCTCTGCCGTGGTTTGACGGGATGTTTTCCGCAAGAGCGGCGCTTCCCAAAGGTATATCGGGAGGCAAATTCATCAGTTTTCCGATATATTCAGTGACAATAAGTCTGAATACAAAATATGCCGCAAGCGGATGACCGGGGAGGCCGAAGACGGGTTTATCGTTGATAATTCCGAATATGGTCGGTTTGCCCGGTTTCATTGCAATTCCGTGAAAATATGCTTTGCCGAGAGTGTCGATGATATCCACGGTCATATCTCTTGCCCCTGCCGATGATCCGCCGGAAATAATGACGGCATCGGCTGTTTTGACGCATTCTTTAACTGCGTTTTCAATTTCTTCTCTTTTATCCGCAACCGCTCCGTATTCAATCACTTCGCAGCCGGATTGCTTTATTGCGGCAGATAACAGAAATGTGTTTACATCCCTTATCTGCCCCGGTTTGGGATTGTCATTTACTATTTCATCACCCGTTGAAATAACGGCAATAACCGGCTTTTTATAAACTTGAACTTCGGATATTCCGAGAGCGGCAAGAACGCCGATCTGAGACGGCTTGATTAAAGTTCCCTTTTTCAGCGCGGTTTCTCCGGCGGAAATGTCATCGCCTTTTTTAGTTATGTTTTCACCGGGAGCGACCGATTTATATATGAGGCAAAGACCTTCGGCAAAGTCGGTATGTTCGACCATTACAGCCGCGTCTGCTCCTTTTGGGAGCATTCCGCCGGTTGAAATCTTTGCGCATTGACCTCTTTTGAGGTTGAAGTCCGCACTCTCACCCATAAGTATTTCTCCGGCAATCTCAAGCTGAGCGGGTATTGACGCACCCGCGCCGAAAGTATCCGCAGCATTGACCGCGTAACCGTCAACGGTTGTTCTGTCAAATGACGGAACATTTTCTCCGGAAACGATATCGCAGGCAAGAACTCTGCCGCAGGCGTCCCGTATATTCACTTTTTCGGATTCGGCTGAGAGACGAGCCGTTTTTTCTTTGATGAGTTCAACGGCTTCTTCTCTGTTAAGAACATTCAGCATTATATCTTCCACCCCGCCGCAAAACTTTTTGCCCACTGTGTTTCGGGATTTGCTAGTGTTTCTTCGGGAGAGCCGTCGGATTCAATTCTTCCGCCGTTGAGAATAATCAGCCTGTCGGAGGCATTCAGAGCAAGCATAGGCGAATGAGTGCTCATAATCACGGTGCATCCGCTTTCGCTCTGATATTCCTTTATCGCTTTGATTACAAGCTCCGCGCCCTTCGCGTCGCAGGCGGAGGTCGGTTCGTCAAGAAGCAGGACATCGCATTTCTTTGAGAGAACACGGCAGAGAGAAAGGCGCTGTAATTCTCCGCCCGAAAGGGATTTCGCTTTTTTATCTGCAAGATGCGACAGCTCGAGCTTTTCAAGCAGCTCAAGCGCTTTGCTCCTGTCAGCTCCGCCGACCAGTATGTTTTTAATCAGATCTCCGCGGAAAGCGTAGGAATTCTGAGGCATATAAAGTATATTCTCGGAAACAGACAGGCTGCCTTCGCTCGCTTTAATTATTCCGCCGAGTATTTTGAGAAGCGTGGTTTTGCCGCTGCCGTTCGCACCGGCAAGTGCGAGCATTTCACCGTCGTTTATAATCAACTCCGGAATATCGAGAACGGTTCTCTCGCCGTAAAACTTTTTAAGATTCTTTATCTCAATCATCTTTTACCTCCTTCACAATAAAAGAGGCAAGCG
>JAFZOE010000147.1 GCA_017552845.1 Clostridia bacterium | reverse complement strand
CATAACTTCGAGATCATCGCCCTCGAAGAAACGGTTGCGCTGACCTCCGTATAATACCCCGTCTTTACAGCCGGCAGAAACCGCGGCGACATCCCAGGCGCGGACATAGCCGCCCTTGTAATAAATCTGAGCATCGTCAAGCGGAGATGTGAAATAAAAGCCTGTGCAGTATTCTCTGTTGCTGGCCCTGAGCACTTCCTTTGATATCCATTCGGGAGTTTTGAAATCCTTATCAAATCCGCTCTTTTCAAATGAATCAAGAGCACTGCGGTAAGCGTTTACGGCAACTGCAGTATAATATGCGGATTTGGCCCTGCCCTCAATCTTGAAACTGTTAATTCCGGCATAATATAATTCGGCAATATGGTCAATCATACACATATCGCGGGAATTCATAATGTAGGTGCCGGTTGAATCCTGCTCAACGGGATAGTATTGACCGGGACGTTTTTCCTCAACAAGTGAATAATTCCATCTGCAGGGCTGAGCGCAGTCTCCCGCGTTTGAATCCCTGCCGGTAAGATAATTGGATAGCAAACATCTGCCGCTGAAGGAGACACACATTGCTCCGTGAACGAAGCACTCGATTTCCAGCTCCTTCGGGCACTTTGCCCTTATGCCGGCAATTTCATCAAGCGAAAGCTCTCTCGCGAGAACTACTCTTTTCGCTCCCATTTCATACATGGCAGTCGCAGAAGCATAATTGGTGATGCCCGCCTGGGTGGAAATATGAATATCGATATCGGGAACGATTCTCATTGCAGCCTGCATAACTCCGATATCGGTCACTATCAGTGCGTCAACGCCGCTGTCTTTTGCATATTCAAGAAAAGCAGGGAGTTCGTCGATATCTTTGTTTCTCGGCAGAATATTACAGGTGAGATAGACTTTCACTCCGTGAGCGTGAGCGTAATCGCAGGCGTCTTTCAAAGCATCTCCGCCGAAGCTCGCGGCAGCAGTGCGCATTCCGAATTTATCCGCCCCGAGATAAACGGCATCGGCACCGTATTCAATTGCAGAGTGCAGACGTTCCTCATCTCCGACGGGAGCGAGCAGCTCGGGAAGCGGATAAATCATATTGAAATCCTTTCGGTTATCTGCTGTTGTTTACACGCAGAACGATATTTGCATTCGCATCGTGTTCCGCCTGAGTTGTGGCGAGATAAATCTTGCCGTTCTTATCATGGCGGAAGAAATAATAATTGGTAGCATTGGGATTGAGCGCCGCTTTAATCGCATCCTCGCCGGGATTGCAGATAGGTCCGGGCGGCAGCCCCTGAATAGAATAGGTATCATATTTGGAAGCATAAAGCACAGCCTGGGTATTCTTTACTTCCGGTTTGATATATTTAGTGATATAGGTGCTGGTGGAGTCGCAGTTGAGAGTCGGCCAGGATGCGCTTCTTCTGAGACGGTTATGAATAACAGAAGATATATCAGCCATCTGAGATGAATTCGCCGCCTCGCGCTGAATGATCGAAGCTATAATAAGAATCTCATCTTTAGTGTAACCGAGTTCATCGGCCTTCTTCTGATATTCATCTGTCCATTCAGTTTCAAACTCATCGAGGAATTTGCGGATAACGCTGTTGGCGTCGCTGTCAACATAGAATTCATAGGTGTTGGGATAGAGGTATCCTTCAAGCTTGAAGGTCCTGCCCGCATCGGCATCTATATCTTTGAGGAAGTCATATTCATAAAGTGCACTGGTAACGGAAGTCAGGAATTTGTTCTTTTTGCATACGCCGAATTTATCGAGACGCTCAGCAATCTGATAGATGGTCCAGCCTTCGGGGATGGAGACCATGACGGTATCCTTACCGGTCTGGACATCGCGGAATCTCGTTAGATAGCCTTCAACGCCGAGATTCTTATCAACATCATATACGCCGCTTTTATATTCAGTGCTCTTATGCAGGAGCTTGTTTATCAGATTGCAATATAATTTACAGAACTGCTTCTGTTTTACAAGACCCGCATCGGAGAGTATATCTATAATCTGATCTGTATCGGCGTCAATTGGAATCGTCACGCTGACGCTGTCGTCGCTTCTTCCGAAAGCAAGAACATCATTGAGACACGAGAGAGCAAACGCCGAAAGACCGGATGTCAGAATAATCAGCACGGCAAAGAAAATCGAAACGGCGCTGCGGCGTCTCCTTTTCTTTTTTGCGGCAGACTTCTGAGGAGTCGAAGGGACCTCGGGAGTCCTAACCGGCTTCCTTCCGGAAAAATAGATTTCGCCCTTGTTTTCTGGCCTTGAATCATCGGGCTCAAAAGTAATCAGCTCATCTTCATCATCAATGTGAACCTCAAACTTGCGCTTTTGAGCGGATGAATTCTCCACTGTCGGCGCAGACTTGAATACAGGCACAGACGGCTGAGGACGACGCGCCTGATTATTGAGTTCATCAAGCTCATCTGGCTTTGAATAATCTTCATCGGAAATTGTGACCTTAAAAGGCTTTTTCTGCTGTCTGTTATTGTCTTCCTGCATTCATCTCACCCCCGTTTCCTTTCTTTCTGTAATAACCAAACTTACTTTTATATCGAATTCTTCACGCGGCAGTGAATCCGAGAGCAACTCATCGAAGCACACCGCTATCGAATATATGTTTTTATGTTCTGCAAGGAATCTGTCATAGTAACCGCCACCGTAACCCAGACGATAACCGTCTATATCTGCACTCAGACACGGAACTATGCACAAACATTTTTCAAAATCATCGATAACCTGAGAATTATCCGGTGCGGTCGGAATACCGTATTTACCCGAAACGAGTTCATCAATTGATCCGATTTGCCTGAACTGCATCTGTTCGACTTCGATAAACGGCACGCCGACAGTCTTTCCGCATTCAAAAGCTTTGCCGATAATACCGGATGTATCGACTTCGCTGCCGATACTTACAAAGCAGAGAACCGTATCAGCATTATTGAAATAATCCGAACCGGTAATCTTTCCGGCAATCGCTTTGCTGTATTCACTGCGTTTGATTTCGGGAATCGAATCGCGTCTGTTTATGAATTCTTTTCTGAGTGCGCTTTTTGTCATCTGTAGCACTCAAGAGTATCTCTGAGCTTATCAGCGGCATCTTTACCTTTGAAGTATGCGGCAATCGCGAGACCGAATTCGACTGCGCTGCCCATACCTCTGGCGGTTATAACGTTGCCGTCGGTAACAACATATTCATCAGGCTCATTTGCACCCTCAAGATATTTTTCAAAGCCGGGATAGCAGACGGCGTTTTT
>JAFZOE010000146.1 GCA_017552845.1 Clostridia bacterium | reverse complement strand
TTCTGAAGTTCCGCGTGCCGCTTCAATGAATGGCTCGTTATGAGCGCGGGGATAAAGCTGTTTCTTTTCTTCGACATAGTTATCGTCAATATATTCCTGTATTTCACGAAAGCGCTCATTACTTATTGTAAATACGCCTTTGTCAAATACTATAAGAATAACTTCCATGTCGCTTTTGGTAAGAAAACTGCGTATTTCATCAACAGCAATATCAAAGGCTTCTTTTTTTGGGTAACCGTAAACACCGGCGGAAATCAGCGGAAAAGCGATGCTCTCAAAACTGTTTTCACTTGCAATTTCAAGACATTTTCTGTAGCAGGAACGAAGCAGATTCTCCTCGCCGCTGTTGCCTCCGCGCCAGACCGGGCCGACGGTGTGGATAACGTATTTTGCAGGCAGATTATAGCCCTTTGTCAGCTTGGCGTCGCCCGTCTCGCATCCGCCGAGAGTCCTGCATTCCTCGAGCAATTCCGGACCTGCGGCCGCATGAATTGCGCCGTCAACTCCCCCGCCACCGAGCAGGGAATTATTCGCGGCGTTGACAATGGCGTCAACTTTAATTTTTGTAATATCGTTTCTTTCAATTCTGAAAGGCATATCATCACTCCCGGTTGATATAATAACACGAATTGCCGGAAATTTCAAATACGATTATTTATGTCTACTCATATAAAAATTACTTGTATATTAAATACAAAAGTGATATAATTTCATAATAAAATTCACGAAGAAAGGAGTCTTCGTTTTGAGTAAAAAACGGCGTATAGTCAGCGCCTGTATATTTATCCTTATAATCGCCGGGCTGATAACCGGAATCATACTGACCGGCGGCGGGCATACGGAAACGGAACCCATCAAGGAAGTGATGAGGGACGCGGTGCTTCATGAGAGCGGAAAGATAAATCTTTTCGGCGTAATTGAGGTGAATCCAGGGTTTATCTCCGCGATGGCGGTATCCGGAGTGCTTATACTTTTCGCTGTGATTGTGAGGATATTCGTTATTCCCAAATTCACACTGAAACCAGGGCGGTTCCAATATCTGCTCGAGAAGGCAGTCGGGCTTTTCGCTTCGCTTGCGAAGGAAAACAGCGGACACAGACCGGTATTCGTCGGCGGGTATATATTTGCCGCAGGCCTGTATATTTTCACAAGCACGATATTCGAGCTTTTCGGCATCCAGGCGATAACCGTATCGGGCAGACCGATTGCGCTCCCCGCTCCCCTGTCCGATATAAACGGCGCTATAGCGATGGGCGTATTCTCCTACGGAGTAATTCTCTTCGGCGGACTCTTTGTAAACGGTCCGAAAGGCGCGTTCAAGGCGCTTAAAGATTTTTCGCTCCCGATTTCGATGAGCTTCAGATTATTCGGCGCCCTGCTCTCGGGTGCGCTGGTAACCGAGCTGGTTTACTATTTTTCACTTACAAGCTTTGTTATCCCTGTAGTTGTCGGAGTAATGTTCACTCTGCTTCACGCGGTAATTCAGGCATACGTTCTTACAATGCTTGTATCCATATTCTACGGGGAATCAACCGAACCCCCACATCCCAAAGAAAAGAAAAACAAATCTGAAAAGAGGTCAAATAAACATGAAAAAGTATCTTAAAGTCATTTTTGCCGTTCTCGCGGTTATGCTTATAATCACTGCTGTTGCCCTTCCCGCTTTTGCAGCTGAGGAAACAGCAAGCGCCGTCCAGCAGGAAGAGACAACAGAAAACTCATCCGAAATGACAATCAAGGCTAAAGCTGTTGCTGCGGGCGCACTTATTGCACTGGCGGCAAGCGTTGCGGCGGTTGCAATGGCGATTTCAATCAAGAGCGGCTCGGACAATATCGCCCGTCAACCCGAGGCGGCAGGCAACATCAGAACCAATGTAATGCTCGGCCTCGTTTTCATTGAAACCGCGCTTATTTATGCTCTTATCGTAGCAATTCTGATTGTATTCGTCCTTTAATCATAAGGAGATATTGAAATGCCGTTAAACATTGATATTCAGCAGATACTGCTCCACATGCTGAATTTTGTGATACTGTTTGCCGCATTGTATTTTCTTCTCTACAAGCCCGTTCGCAAATTCATGGATAACAGAAACAAATACTATGATGAGCTTGAAGAGAAGACAAATTCGGCGCTAAGCGAGGCCGAAAAGTCAAAGCAGGAATATGAGGACAAACTGGCTTCACTCAAGGCGGAGGAAAAGCAAATCAAAGCCGATGCTGCCAATGAAGCACAGATAAAAGCCGATAAAATCATTTCCGATGCGCAGACAAAAGCCGCGGACATTATCGCAAAATCGAAGCAGAGAGCAGCCAAAGAAAAGGATTCCATGATAAAATCCGCAAATAAAGAAATCAGACACATTGCCGAAGAAGCAGCTCAGAAGCTGGTTATCGACGGTGAGGATGCCTATGAAACATTCCTGAACGCTTTCGGTAACGGAGAGAACTGATATGGCGCGAAACAAAACTGCGTTTCTCTATTCCTCCAAAGAACCGACAAAAGAGCAATTTGAAAGAATCAGGGAAACAATAGCAAAAAGATACAAAATTAAGGAACTTAAGTTTGTTTTTGATGAGAATATCAAAAACGGATTCAAGCTCGAGGTTGACAATAAGCTTTTTGACTGGACGGTTGAGGGCAGACTCCATCAGCTGACTTCGAAACTCGATTCGCTCGATTCGTCCAAAAGATCCGTTATGCCCCTTATGCGCAAGGTCGTTGACGACTTTAAGCTTCACGCCGTCAGCGAAGAAATCGGCACGGTTGATTCCATAAGAGACGGTATAGCCTTCATCACTGGGCTCAAGAGCGCGGAATATGATGAAATCCTCGTCTTCGATTCGGGCGTAAAAGGGCTTGTTCAGGATCTCAGGGAAGATAAAATAGGCTGTATTCTCTTTGACCGCGACGAATTTGTCTCAGCGGGAGACAAGGCGGTAAGGACAGGATACATTGCAGGTATGCCTGTCGGTGAAAACTTCATCGGCAGAGTCATTGATTCTCTCGGAAATCCGGTTGACGGTCTCGGCGAAATCGAGCCGGAGCTGTATCTTCCGATTGAGAAACGCGCCCCCGGTATAATTGACAGACAGCCCGTAAACACTCCTCTTGAAACGGGAATACTTGCAATCGATTCGATGTTTCCGATTGGCAGAGGCCAGAGAGAACTCATAATCGGTGACAGACAGACGGGTAAAACCGCAATCGCGCTCGATACAATCATCAATCAGAAAGGCAAAGATGTAATCTGCATCTATGTCTCAATCTGCCAGAAAGCGAGCACGGTCGCCTCTCTTGTAAACAAACTCAAATCCTTCGGTGCGATGGACTATACAATAGTCATCAACTGCCCCGCAAGCGATGCGGCTCCGCTTGAATTCATAGCGCCGTATGCAGGTTGCACGCTCGGCGAATTCTTTATGTCGCAGGGCAAGGACGTGCTTATAGTTTATGATGATCTGTCAAAGCACGCCATTGCTTACAGAACGATTTCGCTCCTGCTCGGCAGAACTCCCGGTCGAGAGGCATTTCCGGGTGATATATTCTATATCCACTCAAGACTGCTTGAACGCTCGGCTCATCTGAGCGATGAGCTCGGAGGCGGCAGTATGACCGCCCTGCCGATAGTTGAGACTCAAGCCGGCGATGTTTCCGCATACATTCCGACCAATGTCATATCAATTACAGATGGTCAGATTTTTCTTGAGAGCAGCCTGTTTTTCAGCGGTCAGAGACCTGCGGTCAATGTAGGTATATCCGTCTCGCGTATAGGCGGAGACGCTCAGGCAAAAGCAATGAAAAAAGCCGCGGGAACGCTCAGGCTCAATCTTGCTCAATACAGGGAGAT
>JAFZOE010000145.1 GCA_017552845.1 Clostridia bacterium | reverse complement strand
TCTTCGAATTCCACATTCATTTTAAGTGCCATGAAGTTGACAACCGCATCTTTTACTCCGTCCGTCTTCCTGGCAGCCTCTTCCATCTTTGCCGCGCAGTTTGCGCAGTCAACATCGATTTTATAAGTCTTTTTCATATTATCAGCCCTTTCGGAATAGTATATATAATATTGCGATTCTTCGCTTCGCTCAGAATGACAGATCAGTTAATCTGATTATGAAGTGACTCGCTCCGTTTTTGTACTTCGATTAAATGGTTGTTTAATCGTTGAACTTATTATATCCCCTTTTTCCGAATTTGTCAACAGATTTTGTTAAAATATTAAATAATCTTTTAATCTTTTGAACCGGTCACTTGCATTTTTCCGTCAAAAGATATATAATATTTGTATAATAAAGCAGTTCCGGGAGTTGTTACTATGGCGGAAAAGAAGAATCTGCCGCACAATCACGGCAGAATTAATTTCATAATAGAGGATTCGCTGCCCGATGACGCGGCAATAAACGGCGTATCGGACGCGATGAAGCAGCTCGGCGACCCGACGCGCCTGCGTATATTCTGGTATCTCTGCCACACAGAGGAGTGCGTGCTCGATATAGCGGCGGCAATCAAAATGACGAGCCCCGCGATTTCGCATCATCTCAGGCTTCTCAAGGCGGCGGGGCTGATTACCTCTCGCCGCGAGGGCAAGGAAATGCTCTATAAGGCTGCGGATTCCGATCTGGCACAGGCCCTTCACCATATGATTGAAAACATTGCCGAAATCACCTGCCCGGAATAAAAAGCAATATTTAACCCGTCGGGACTTCCCGACGGGTTTTGATTATCATTTAACTTTAAGATTGTCCCCGCAGTCCTCGATTTCAACGAAGAAGGGATGCTCTGAACCGCTCTTATTCGGCGAATGGAAAGTCAGATAAAGCTTATCATCCGCTTTGAAAATCATACCGTGGCCGCCGTCGTCATCAATGAGCGGAGCAAGATGCTCAAAGCGGTTCTTTATGCTCCCGCCCTCGAATTTCACGACACATTCGGCATAGAGCCCCTTCGGGAAAGTGGACCATATCATAAAGAGTTCTCCGGTTTTTGAGCGGAACATAAACGGGCCGTCGGTCACATAATGATCGCCATCCTGCTTTTTGACAACATAATACGGCTCTGAGGCTGCAAAGAGTTTAACCGGCTCGCCCGCCGCAGCTTTCAAATCATCGGTCAGCGGCATATAGCAGATTGTGCCGTCGATTATCTGAGTATGCTCGTGGCAGAAAACGATATAGGGCTTGCCGTCTTCAACATAGAAAGTGCCGTCAAGACATTCCCAATCAGGCGGAGTCACCGCACCGTCGCTGTGCGGAGTAAAGGGACCATCGGGTGAATCCGAGGAGAGAATATAGGTGCCGCGCAGACCGTTCTCTTTAGTGAAGGTCGCGAACATATAGTATCTGCCCATGTATTCGTGAACCTCGGGAGCCCAGTTGACCTCTCTGTTGAGGCCGGCTTTTTCCGAATTGAAACACTGCACGGGCTCGCTCCAGTTTTCAAGATCGGTCGATTTATAAACATCAAATCCGGCTGTGGTTCTGCCGAAATTCGCAGCGCGGGTGCCGTAAAGATAATAAATGCCGTCTTTGACAAGCACAAACGGGTCGCGGATATTGATTTCGCTGTTTTTCATTTTTATTCCTCCGTTTCAAGCAGGAAACTAACAGGTCTGAAGCCGTCGTTGCAGGATATCATCGCAGATTTTCTGTTTTTCATCCAGCCGTCATAAAAATTCTCGGCTCCGCAGGAGAGAGCCATTACAAACGGCGCGACCGAAGTCCACGCGCTCTCGCAGAAACCTTCGGGCTTCTCAAAGCCTTCGGCATAAAAGACCATGCCCTCCTGAAGGTCGCAGGCATGTTCGATAGGATTCTCATATTTTTCAATCAGGTCATCGTGGCTGACCTTTTTCATTACGGTTATTTTCACTTTTTTCATCGTATCACTCCCTGTTCAATTATATTATACATAAAATTTTCATTATATCAACACTTGAATATACAGCTCTCATCTGTTAATATTATTTCAACAGGGGGTGCGGCTATGCTGAAACCGTCAATCTCTCCGTCGCTGATGTGCGCGGATATATTCAGCCTCAGGGAAATCATAAGAGATTTTGAAAAAAATTCAATTGAATATCTTCATATAGACGTAATGGACGGCGAGTTTGTTCCGAATTTCTGCCTCGGGACCGATTACTGCAGACGCATGAAGGCTCAGACGGATATTCCTCTCGACATTCATCTGATGGTTATAAATCCGCTCAATAAAATAGAGGCTTTCGGCTTCGGCGCGGGCGATATCGTCTCGGTTCATTATGAGAGCCAGGCAAAGGATGAAATACTCCCCTGCCTCAAAAAAATCAGGGCAGGAGGCGCGAAGGCATTCCTCGCGATAAATCCCGACAAGCCCGTTGAAGTGCTGAGAGAATACTTTGATGAAATCGACGGCGTGCTGCTGATGACTGTCTTTCCCGGCTTCGCGGGTCAGAAGATGGTCGAAGGCTCGCTTGAGAGAATCACGGCGCTTCGAAAAATGCTTGATGAAAGCGGTCACGCGGACATAAGCATCGAAGTCGACGGCAATGTCAACTATGAAAAAGCTCCGCTGATGCGTAAAGCGGGCGCGGATATATTCGTCGTCGGCACCTCGAGCATTCTCGGCCCCGGCGGCCTTACTGAAAATATTCAGAAAATGCGCAATCTGCTCGGATAAGGAGCGATGATATGAAAATACTCGTTTTCGGCTCGTTCAATATTGATAAAGTCTATTCAATGCCGCATCTGCCCGAGAAGGGCGAAACGCTATACTGCGGCGGATTTGAAATACATGTCGGCGGAAAAGGCCTTAACCAGGCTCTTGCATTTTCAAAAGCGGGAGCGGATGTAACAGTCGGCGGAAAAGTCGGCGAAGACGGCAGATATCTGACAGATTATCTCGAAAAATGCGGAATTGACATATCCGATATAGATTTCTCGGGAAAATATACCGGGC
>JAFZOE010000144.1 GCA_017552845.1 Clostridia bacterium | reverse complement strand
GGAAGGACAGAATCGAAGCCCTCAAGCCTTATCAGGTAAACTCCGCGCTTATGGCGGCGGCGGGGGAGAAGGCAAAATTCATGCACTGTCTTCCCGCTTATCACGATCTCAAGACCGAGGTCGGCAGAGAGATTTATGAGAAATTCTGCCTCGACGGTCTCGAGGTTACCAATGAAGTATTTGAGAGCGAACGCTCAATAGTATTTGACGAAGCAGAAAACCGCATGCATACAATCAAGGCGGTAATGGCGGCTACTTTATAAGTAAATTCAGGGGCTTTCCCCTTAAATAAGGAGATAATATGAGCAAAGCGTATTTGGTATTGAGCAACGGTGATGTCTTCGAGGGCGAGGCAATAGGCGCCTTCCACGACAGCATCGGAGAACTCGTTTTCACAACGGGTATGGTAGGCTACCTTGAAACATTGACCGATCCCAGCTATGCCGGTCAGATAGTTGTGCAGACTTTTCCGATGATAGGCAACTACGGGGTCATCGAGGAGGATTTTGAGGGAAAGACGGCTGTAAAGGGCTATGTCGTCAGCGAAATCTGCGAGCATCCCTCGAATTTCAGAAGCCAGTATGAGCTTAATAAGTTCCTCGTCGACAACAATATCTGCGGTATCAGCGGAGTTGATACGCGTCAGATAACGAGAACCATCCGCGAGCAGGGCGTCATGAATGCCGCGATCTGCAGCAAGGTTCCCGAAGATTTATCCGAAATCAAAGCGTTTGCCGTGAAGGATGTTGTAAAAGAGGTCAGCCAGAAGGAGACCACTTTCCACACCGACAGCGAAGAAAAGAAATTCACGGTTGTGCTTGTCGACTACGGCGAGAAGAAAGGCATCGTCAGAAGTCTCAACGCGAGGGGCTGCGATGTCGTTACCGTTCCCTGGGACACATCCGCTGAGGATATCCTCGCTCACAATCCCGACGGAATCATGCTTTCAAACGGCCCCGGCGACCCTGCGGATAATGAATTCTGTATTGCCCAGATAGGCAAGCTCATCGGCAAGAAGCCGATATTCGGAATCTGCCTCGGCCATCAGCTGACCGCTCTTGCAATGGGCGGCAAAACCGTAAAGCTCAAATACGGACACAGAGGCGCGAATCAGCCCGTTACCGATTTAAGAGGAAACAGAACATATATAACTACTCAGAATCACGGCTACGCGGTCGTTGCCGACAGCCTCGTCGGCACAGCGAATCAGACCTATATCAATGCCAATGACGGCAGCTGCGAAGGTCTCGATTATCCCGGCCTCATGTGCTTCACCGTTCAGTTCCATCCCGAAGCCTGCGCAGGTCCGAGAGATACAGAAGGATTGTTTGACAGATTTTTAAGAATGATGGGTGGTGAGAGGAATGCCTAAGGATAAGAACATACATAAGGTGCTCGTTATCGGCTCAGGTCCGATAGTTATCGGCCAGGCGGCTGAATTCGACTATGCAGGCGCTCAGGCCTGCCGCGTTCTGCGCGAAGAGGGCATAAATGTTGTGCTCGTAAACTCCAACCCCGCAACCATCATGACCGATAAGCATCTCGCTGATGAGATTTATCTTGAGCCGCTCAACGCCAAGACTGTCCGCAGAATTATCGCCAAGGAGCGCCCCGACGGCCTTATCGCGGGCCTCGGCGGTCAGACCGGTCTTACCATAGCCATGCAGCTCACCAGAGACGGCACTCTGCAGAAATACGGCGTGCGTCTTCTCGGCACGGGCATCGACGCCATCGACAAAGCTGAAGACCGCGAACTTTTCCGCGAAGCCATGCAGGAAATCGGCCAGCCCGTTGTTCCCTCCGAAACCTGTAACGATGTTGAAAATGCTCTGCGTATAGCGAAAGAAATCGGTTATCCGGTTATCGTGCGCCCCGCATTCACTCTCGGCGGCACCGGCGGCGGTATTGCAGATACCGAGGAAGAGCTTAAAATCATTGCCCGCACAGGCCTCGATATGTCTCCGATTACCCAGATTCTCGTTGAGAAATGTATCTCCGGCTGGAAGGAAATCGAGTTTGAGACCATGCGCGATGCGGCAGGCAACGCAATCGCAGTCTGCTCGATGGAAAACTTCGACCCCGTCGGAATCCATACCGGCGACTCTATCGTCGCGGCTCCCGCGCTCACCCTTGCAGATAAAGAATATCAGATGCTCCGCACCGCATCTCTTGATATAGTTTCATCAATCGGAATCATCGGCGGCTGCAACTGCCAGTTTGCCCTCAATCCCGACAGCTTTGAATACGCGGTTATCGAGGTTAATCCCAGAGTTTCGCGTTCATCCGCGCTCGCTTCCAAGGCGACCGGTTATCCGATTGCGAAGATGACAACCCGTCTCGCTCTCGGTTACAATCTCGATGAAATCAAGAATGACATCACCGGAAAGACCTGCGCCTGCTTCGAGCCGACAATCGACTATATCGTTGTCAAATTCCCGAAGTGGCCGTTTGATAAATTCGCCGGCTCCTCGAGAAAACTCGGAACCCAGATGAAGGCTACCGGCGAAGTCATGGCAATCGGCAGAAGCTTCGAAGCCGCCATGATGAAGGCCATCAGGGGCGCCGAGATTTCACTCGATACGCTCAACGCAGAGCCTCTCACCGATGAGCCTCTTGAGGTCCGCCTTGCCAAGCAGGATGACCGCAGGGTATTCACGGTATTTGAAGCGCTCAAGAAGGGCATGACTCCCGAGCAGATCAATGAAATCACAAAGATAGATAAATTATTCATATACAAGCTCAAGAATCTCGTTGACTTCGAGGCGAAGATTGCAAACGGTCTCGGCGAGGGCGACTATGAGCAGGCGAAGCGCTACGGCTATACAGACGCCGCAATCAAACGCATC
>JAFZOE010000143.1 GCA_017552845.1 Clostridia bacterium | reverse complement strand
ATGAACAGCTATATGGAAATCGAGCGCGACGGCGGTTTCGGAGTTCCTATGCTCTGGAATACCCGCGTTGTCGGCGGCGTGAATTTTGTCGCTATGGATAACGGCTACCAGATCTTTGAGGACTGGCAGATTCATCATCTCAAAAAAGAGGTTGCAAAGGGCCTGCCGGTTATTCTTGCTTTCCACACTCCGCTTTTCGAGCAGTCTCTCTATGATTATCATTATTCACGCAATACAGGCGATTCCTGCACCTATCTCACCGGCCTCGATGAGGAGCATCTTGAGAGATACAGCGAATTCAGAGCTTATCAGCACCGGCCCGATGAGCCGACTCTGCGCATGATTGAATATATAAAGAGCGAGCCGATGATAAAAGCGATTCTTGCAGGCCACGTTCATTTTAACTACGAGAGCAATCTCACGCCGACCCTTCCGCAGTTTATCACCGGCGGCGGCTATGACGGTTGGGCGCGCGAAATCAAGATAAAATAAGGAATTTTTATGAGAATTATCAAGCAGGGATTAATATCAAGAATTACGGATTCTTTCTTCAATTTTCAGTCCTGGCCATCGGCTTGCATCGATGAAAACGGAGTGATTTATGTTGTCTGCTCCGGATATCGTATGGGACACGTCGATCCGTTCGGAAAGACTGTGCTCTATAAGAGCCGCGACGGCGGAGGAACCTATTCTCTGCCCGTTATTGTAAACGATCATTATCTCGATGACCGCGATGCCGGGATTCTTTATCTCGGTGGCGGCGAATTCATTGTCACGCGCTGTTCCCATCCCGCCGCAAGCTATGAAACCGAATACCGCGACTGGATTTTTACCGACAGCGGCGAGGCGGGCCTCGGCCTTCTGAAGCATTATAATAGCATTCCCGCCGATGAGAGAAGGGGAGGCTGCTATTACCGCATTCTGACCGATTACGCCGAAAAAGCGCAGGAGGAAAAGCGCATTCCCGTCCATTGTCCCCACGGCCCGATTCTGCTTCAGAGCTGCAGAATTTTCTATCTCGGCAAGGAAGTATTTTCCGAAGATCCCTCAAGAAAAGACAAATTCTCAGTTTATATCAGCGATGACAGAGGGCGCACTTTCATAAAACACGCAGAGTGTCCGATTCCCGACGGCTACACTTCTGATCAGTTCCATGAGGTCCACTGCGCCGAGCTTCCATCGGGCAGAATTCTCGCCCTTTTCCGCACCCATCTCACCGATGATGATTTGTATTTCACGATAATGAAAACATATTCCGATGACGGCGGCAAAACCTGGAGCGTATGGGAAAAGACCGGCATCTGCGGCTCTCCGCCGCATCTCTGCCGCCTGCCCGACGGCAGATGCATTCTTACCTACGGCAGACGCGTGAGCCCCTACGGCATCTACGGCAGGGAAGTTTCGCCTGAAGGCGAGATCTCCGATAACGAATTCCAGCTCGCCGCCTGCTCGGAAATCGACAGCGACCTCGGCTATCCCGCGACAGTTGTTCTCCACGACGGCACGCTCTACACCGCCTACTACGCCCGCTTTGAATCTGACTCCTACGCCTCCCTCTTTTATGTAAAATGGGAGATATAAAAAGAATAAATATTAAAACAATCCCCGTCATCAGCGGGTGGGTCGTAAACCAGTATTATTGATCTTTTTGTGATAATAATGAAAAAGTCAATATTATCAAGAGATTCGGCGTGATTTCGGTCACGCCGATATTTCTTCATTCGGACGTTTTTCTGATTTTTCGACATACTGCATCAGACTCTTGACGGGAATAAACCCTATAAAGTCATATTTAATGTGAATTTTACGGATGCGGTGTTTCTTTGCGGTTGACATTTTGGGCTTTTTGTTGTAAATAACGTACTCGCCTTCGCCGTCATCAATTTCAATGTTTTCATCCGGATTGTTATCCACATCGCAGTTTTCAATGTATATGCCCTGAATCAGTTCATGAAGATTGTAGCCGTTAAGGCCGTCATCTTCAATGTGAGATTTGACAAGTGATATGAATTTGTCAAGATT
>JAFZOE010000142.1 GCA_017552845.1 Clostridia bacterium | reverse complement strand
GTCACCGCGTATTCGATTATGCAGATTCTCGCGGGCACGGGCAAAATAGTCGGCGGCTCCGTAAAACTTGACGGCGAGGAGCTTGTCGGCGCGGGCGAAAAGAAGATGAAAGAGGTCAGGGGCAACAGAATTTCGATCATATTCCAGGATCCGATGACCTCGCTCAACCCCACATATACAATAGGCAGGCAGCTTATCGAGGCGATAATGCTCCATACAGACCGCAACAGAAAGCAGGCCTATGACCGCGCGGTCGAGATGCTCCGCCTCGTCAATATCAACGAGCCCGAAAAGCGCATGAAGCAGTATCCCTTCGAGCATTCGGGCGGTATGAGGCAGAGAGTCATGATTGCCATGGCGCTCGCCTGCGAGCCGGATATACTGATTGCCGACGAGCCGACAACGGCGCTCGACGTCACAATTCAGGCGCAGATTCTCGAGCTTATGGGTCAGCTCCAGAAGGAGCTCGGCATGGCGATAATCATGATTACCCACGATCTCGGCGTTGTCGCGCAGATGTGCGACGAGGTTATAGTCATGTATGCGGGCTCTGTCTGCGAGAGAGGCACGGCGGATGAGATTTTCTATAATCCCTGCCACGAATACACCAAAGGTCTTATGCGCTCGATTCCGACCGCGGATACGGCGGGCAAAAAGCTTCAGCCGATTACGGGCACTCCGATTGACCTTCTGAATATGCCGAAGGGCTGCCCGTTTGCCCCGCGCTGCGACAATGCGATGAAAATCTGCATAAACCACCGCGCAGAGCCCGGGCAGATAAATGAAAACCACGTTTCCTCCTGCTGGATGAATGTGAAGCATCAGCTCGACAGCGGAGAAATCACTCTCGAAGGGGAAGGCGGTGAGGAAAATGGCTGATAACAAGCCGATTATCGAAGTCAAAAACTTAAAGGAATACTTCAATATCAATACGGGCCTTTTCCGCTCAAAGCCGCTCAAGGCCGTTGACGACATTTCGTTTTCAATCAACAAGGGCGAAACGCTCGGCCTCGTCGGCGAATCCGGCTGCGGCAAGACGACAGTCGGCAGAACCATCCTCCACCTCTATAAACCCACGGCGGGCGAGATTTACTATGACGGCAAGCTGATAAAATCAAACGCCGATATAAGGGAATTCCGCAAGAAGGCGACAATGGTCTTCCAGGATCCCTATTCATCGCTCAATCCGAGAATGACGGTCTCCGATATTATCGGCGAGCCGCTCGACGTGCATAAACTCTGCGCGAATAAAAAAGAGCGCCAGGAGAGAATCCTCGAGCTGATGGACTATGTCGGCCTCAACAGCGAGCACGCCGCCCGCTACGCCCACGAATTCTCGGGCGGTCAGAGGCAGAGAATCGGCATCGCCCGCGCTCTCGCGGTAAACCCCGATTTCATCGTCTGCGACGAGCCCGTTTCCGCGCTGGATGTCTCGATTCAGGCGCAGGTTATAAATATGTTTGACGAATTGCAGGATAAGCTGGGCCTGACCTATCTTTTCATCGCCCACGACCTGCTTGTAGTCCGCCATATTTCAGACAGAATCGCGGTCATGTATCTCGGCCACATGGTCGAGCTCGCTCCGGCGGGCGAGATTTACGATCATCCGCTTCATCCCTATTCAAAATCCCTGCTCAGCGCCGTTCCCGTTCCCGATCCCAAGACGGCGAGGGCAAATCAGCGAATAGTTCTCACAGGCGATATTCCGAGCCCGCTCAACGCCCCGTCCGGCTGCCCCTTCCGCACAAGGTGCAGATACGCGACCGAGGCCTGCGCTCAGAGTATGCCCGAATTCAAGGAGGTTTCTGCAGGCCATTTCGTCGCGTGCCACAGAGTTGACGAAGTGAACTGAGGAATATAAAATCATTTATTATTTTCAGAAAGGACGACCTGAAATGAAAACAAAAAAGATTGTCGCAATCGTGCTTGCTCTGGTTATCGTTATCGGACTTGCCGCCTGCGGCGCAAAGAAACCCGGCAAGGATGACGGCAAAAAGACCGGCGATGTGAGAAGCATCTCCGTCTGCCTCGCTTCCGAGCCCGACACAATCGACCCCGCCCTCAACTCCGCAGTTGACGGCGCAACCCTTCTGGCCCACCTTTTCTCCGGCCTCGCAAAGTGGTTGCAGAGCTATGTCGGCAGCCTTGTTATCGTTCCCGACGCAGCCGAGGAGCTGACCGAAGGCGTTGAAAACGAAGACGGCACAGTAACCTACACCTACAAGCTCAGAGACGGCCTCAAATGGTCTGACGGCAAGGATGTCACCGCCGGCGATTATGTTTTCGCATGGCAGAGAGCCGCTTCCACCGAGCTCGCGGCCGACTACGGCTATATGTTTGAGATAGTTGACGGCTACGCAGAGATGTGGGAAACCGACGACGATGAGAATTATG
>JAFZOE010000141.1 GCA_017552845.1 Clostridia bacterium | reverse complement strand
ATATTTTGACTGAGAAAAAGGGCGGTTAACCGCCCTTTAACGGTATATTTATGAAAATAACGGAAAATGTCAGTTTAATTGAATATTCAAAAAAGCAGGAAACAGCAAATTCGTTGACTCATGCCGCAGGAGTGTTTTATGGAATTGCGGGACTTATTCTCTGCCTTATAAATGTCAGAGACTGCGGAACAAGATATATATTCTCCGCTGTTGCTTATTGCATCTCATTTATACTGGTTTATGCGGCATCGGCGCTGTACCATGGTTTGCCGCCCGGCGATGCAAAACGATTTTTCAGACTTTTTGATCACGTTGCCATTCCCCTGCTTCTTGCCGGAACTACTACGCCCTGCGCACTTGTTACGCTATACCGGGTGAACCATGCGCACGGCATCGCTGTATTCTGCATCGGCTGGTTTATTGCTTTATTCGGAGTAATAACAAAAGTATTCTTTTTCAATAATGAAAAGCTGAAAATCGTCTGCATGGCGGTATATTTCATCGGAGGGGCGGCAATGCTTCTCAGCGCGATACCGCGGCTCGGCGATATTGATAAAACCGGATTTATTTTGATATGCCTCGGATGCATTTCATACTGTATAGGAGCTATACTCTGCAAGCTCGGGATAAAAAAACCGTGGCTTCATACTGTGTTTCATATATTTGTGCTGGCAGGCAGTATAATTCATTTTATTGTAATATATAATTACGTTTATTAAATGAAAAGACTCGCTGGGATAATCCCTGCGAGTCCTTCTTTTCACAAATTATTGTCAGCCCTTAGGATATGATTTGGGGCTTGTTGCCATTGAATAACCCTCTCCGTCAACAGCTACCGTGATATAGAGAGGCTTTCCGTCAACGGTTAATTTCACATAGCAAACACCGTCATCAAATTTGTCGGTGATATCAAGTTTCTGATCGCGGCAGTAAATCATTACCTTATCGTCGTCATCAACCATAAGCTGCGGCTCATTGAGATGCTCAATTATCTCTTCCTCAGTAAGCGGACGCTCTTTGCCGAACAAGCCGATTGCTACTCCGCCGCCTTCGCTGACATGCTCTTCGCCGTTTTCATCGGTATATGAAATTGTATATTCCGAAGATTTGCCGTCGGTGCTGATATTAAGCTCGGCATCTGTGAGTTCACCCTGAGTCCAGATCTGGATTTTTCTCTGAATTCCTCCGATATCGGTGGCATAGGCGATTGCCGACATTGCTGCAAGAACCGCAATAATTGATATGCAGGCAGCCAGTAATTTAGGCAGGCTGACTCTCTTTCTTTCCTTCATTTCTGAATCCTCCGTTTCAACGATTTTTTCCAGATAATCCGTTGTGGGATTAAGTGCTGAAAAAGTTCTCTGATATTTTTCTTTATTATTCATCGTTCCAATCCTCCGAAAGCATCATTTTTAGCTGTAATCTGCCGCGGCTCAGCTGACTTTTTACAGTACTTTCGCGGCTGCCGAGAATATCGGCAATTTCTTTAACCGAATATTCCTCGTAATAAAACAGGTGAATTACCGTCCTGTATTTATCATCGAGCTTCATTACTGCGGAAAACAAGTCCCTGTCTTCCGGCATCTCGAATGTAACCGTTTCCATATAGTCTTCCCAGGAAACCCTGTTTCGTTTCCAGAAAGAAGAAATAATGTCTTTTGAACGGTTTACGGTAACCTTAATCAGCCACGCTCTGAGATGCTTTTCATCATCAAATTCTTTATCGGATTGATAATACTTTATAAAAGCATCCTGCACTGCATCGTCCGCATCATCGGCATTGCGGCAAACGCCGAATGCCGCGGCGAAGAGCGGCTGTTTATATTTTTCTACTACTGTTTCTATCGGCAGTCGCATACCCGGCTCCTTTGGATGAATTTTGCTGTGTCGTGAAGGTCCTTCAACAATAATACGGTTCAGATTCAGAAAAGGTTGCAAAAAAAATGAAAAAGCTCAAAAAATTACTCGCAAGGCATTGCCCTGCGAGTAAATTATTGCTTTTACTGCTCTACTGCGTAAACGCTGACCTTTTT